>CAYTFO010000047.1:0-20657 GCA_964437135.1 uncultured Roseivirgaceae bacterium
GTTGGCGTATATGGAGGAAGAGCAGATCGATTGCCAATCCATGAAGGATATGACGGTACACCGGTTTTTACCCCAGACAGTCGCAGAATCGGTTTTACAAGTGACCGATATGGAAATGGTGATATTTTTATGCTCAATGTAGAAGGAGGCGCTCCGGTACGACTTACTTATCATTCTGCATCTGATCAAATAGTAAGCATTACGCCCAATAATGAAGTACTTTTTACGACCAGACGAGCTTATGCTCAGGTAGAAAGAGAAGCAGAAATTTACAAAGCCAGTCCAAATGGTGGAACTCCAACCCGGTTTATGGATGCTCTCGGTCTGAATGCCGTTATGTCACCTGATGGAAATAAAATAGCCTTTGTTAGAGGTACCTGTAGAATTGACAGGGAAGCATACCGAGGTCCTGCAAACCGGGATATCTGGATATATGATATAAACGCTGATGAATATACCCAGCTTACAGATTTTGAAGGAAATGATTTTAGTCCTCGCTGGATAGATAGTGAGACTTTGGTTTATATCACTCCGAAAAGCGGTAAATATAACCTTCACAAAATCACTCTTGATGGACAGGAGGAACAGCTCACTGAAGAAGTAGAGTTTGGTGTTTATTCATTTGATTTAAGCAGAAATACTGGTAAAACTGTTTATCAAACTTCAAATCATATTTATGTTTTTGACATCAATTCTAAATCAAAAACAGAACCTGAAATAGATGTGTCGAGTGATTACAGATTTGATCCGGTAGTTACCAAATCTGTTTCTAATGATGTTTCAGATATGGCTGTATCTCCAAATGGGAAGTTTACGGCTTTTATTCACAGAGGAGAAGTTTTTGTTACCAGAAATGACAAAGAAGACTCAAAAGCAATTCGATTGACCTCTAATCCTGCAAGGGAACGGGATGTAGAGTGGCTTAATGATGAGAAGTTATTATTTATTTCAGATAGAGAAGGACAGAATGATATCTACATGGTTTATTCTATCGATGAATCTGAAAAGGACCTTTTCTATTCCCTGAAAAGAGATATCAAAAGAATTACTAAAACTGATATTGAGGAATTTGACCCTAAAGTTTCTCCGGATGGAAAGAAAATCGGATACAGACAGAGAAGAGGAAAATATATAGTTTCCAACATCAGTGAAAATGGGGAGCTGTCAGGTTCTGTGACACTTCTTGATGGTTGGGACACTCCCGGTGGAGTCGCCTGGTCTCCGGATAGCAAGTGGTTAGCTTATGGTTTATCTGATCTGAATTTCAATCAGGAAGTTTACATTCATGCTGCGGATAATTCTCGGGAGCCAGTGAATGTTACCATGCATCCAAAATACGATGGAAGTCCGGTCTGGAGTCCTGATGGTAGTAAGTTAGGGTTTATTTCCATGCGAAATAATGGGGACAATGATGTTTGGTTTGTCTGGTTGAAGAAAGAGGACTGGGAGAAATCTCAGGAGCAATGGAAGAGAAATGAAAAAGAGAAATCCGATAAGGATGATGGCAAAAAGGATGAGAAAAAAGATGGCGAGGAGGAGTCAGGAGTAAAAGTTGAAATTGATTTTGACAGAATATATGAGAGACTTGAAAGAGTAACTGGTTTTGCGGGTGCTGAAGTGGATTTTGCATTCGATAAAGATGGCGAATTTCTTTACTATACCACAGGTCCGGATTGGAGAAGAAACTACAATGTGGAAAGAATGCTGTATAAAATCAAATGGGATGGTTCTGATAATGAAGAAATATCGGGAGTGAAAAATCCATATGCTCTAACGCTGGATCAAAAAAGTGAATATCTATATTTCATGACTAATGGAGGTAAAATGAATCGCCTTAAACTGGGTGGTGATAAAACAGAATCATTAAGTGTATCCTTTTCTTTAGACATAAACTATAAGGATGAGCTGAAGCAATTATTTGAGGAAGGATGGAGAGCGCTTAATGCCGGATTTTATGATCCTAATTTTCATGGCCAGGATTGGGATGCTTTAAGAGAAAAGTATGAGCCGATCGCACTTTCTGCCTCAACAAAAGAAGATTTTCAACGATTTTTCAATTTGATGTTGGGTCAACTTAATGCTTCCCATATGGGTATGTACAGAGGTGAAAACCAGAAAGAAACACAGCGAGATCGCACAGGTTTAATCGGTATTGAAGGAGAAAATGTTAAAAATGGCTTTAGAGTTTCACGAATTGTACCGAATAGTCCTGCAGATAAAATTGAAAGTAAGCTGGAAGTAGGAGATGTGATCATAGCTGTAAACCAACAATCAATAGGTTCTTCTACCAATTACTTTGAATTGATGAAAGGTACCATCAATGAAAGAACTTTGCTGGAAGTAGAAGGTAAAGATGGAAAACGAGATGTGATAATCTGGCCGGTAAGTTCTCTGAGCAGTATGCTTTATGATGAATGGGTTGAAGATAGAAGAAAGCTGGTGAATGAATATTCGAACGGTAAATTAGGATATCTTCATATTCAGGGAATGAACTGGACTTCTTTCGAAAGGTTTGAGCGGGAATTGATGGCTGCAGGATATGGGAAAGATGGGATTGTGATAGATGTCAGATATAATGGTGGAGGTTGGACTACTGACTATTTGATGGCAGTGCTGACGGTAAGACAACATGCTTATACTGTACCACGAGGTGCCACTGAATCTCTAGAGAATCATCTTCAGTTTAAAGATACATATCCATTTGGAGAGAGGTTACCACTTGCAGCCTGGACCAAGCCAAGTATTGCATTGTGTAATGAAAATAGCTACTCAAACGCTGAGATTTTTTCACACGCATTCAAAACACTCAATATTGGAACCCTTGTTGGTCAGCCAACATTTGGAGCGGTGATATCAACAGGAGGTACAACTCTTCAGGATGGATCACTGGTAAGAATGCCATTCAGAGCATGGTATGTTCGGGCAACTGAAGAGAATATGGAGTTGGGGCCTGCAGTTCCAGACATTTTGGTTGAAAATCCACCAGCATACCGAGCAAAAAATGTAGACCCTCAATTGAGAAGGGCAGTAGATGAATTGATGAAATAGATTTGTTGATAGTATTTGGTTCATGGTTCATAGAATTTACTATGAACCATGAACTATCATCTATTAACCATGTCAATTAACAACAACCTGAACCGGGAATGCAACCTTCGTTTTGAAGTTCAGAAAGGTTTACTTTTTTCTTTGTAGTTTTTATACCCGGTTTTTCTGCGTAAACTGTAATACTGTAAATGCCAACGCCTCCATTATTAAAAGAATCAATTTCCGAATCACTCAAATATCTAGAAAGAATATCATTCGGTATGATGATGGGTTTTTCTTTTTGGATAATAATGTTTTCAAAACCAATTTTTTGAATGAAACCAAGATAATCGTCTTTTTGAATGGCTCCGGAAACACATCCTGCATACATTTCTGCATCATTTTGTAAACCTTCAGGAAGTTCTCCAACCAAAACAATATCGGATATACTGAAATGTCCACCAGGTTTTAGTACTCTGAAAATATCCTTAATGACATTTTCCTTGTTCGGAACAAGATTGAGAACGCAGTTACTCACAATAACATCTGCTGAATCATCATTGACAGGCATGTTTTCTATATCACCTTCCCGGAATTCAACATTATTAAATCCTAATTTGTCAGCATTTAACCTTGCTTTATTGATCATTGCAGGAGTGAAATCAATTCCAATTACTTTACCTGAAGGGCCTGTTTCATGTCTGGCAATGAAACAATCATTTCCAGCTCCGGATCCCAGATCGATGACAGTATCTCCTTCTTTTATTATAGCAAATTGTGTTGGCAAACCACATCCCAATCCTAAATCACCTTCTTCCTTATATCCTTCAATCTCCGAATAGTCATCGGTCATTATGTTGTAAACTTCATCACTGGAGGAGGTTCCACCACAACACGAAGATTTATTGACTTCAATCTCATTATTGGCGATCTGCGCATATTTTTCCCTTACAATTTCTTTTAGTTCCTGTTCCGTTTTCATTTTAGTCCTAATTAATATCCATTAAAATTTTTACTCCTTAGCAGCATGAAACTGTGTTAATACTTTCAAAAAGCGAATCAAACTCTTCTTTGATTTCATTCCATCGAGCTTTGTTGATACAATAGCTTATGCTTTTTCCCTCAATACTTCCCTGTATTATGCCAACTTGTTTCAGTTCTTTTAAATGCTGACTTATGGTTGCTTGGGCGAGTCCTAATTCTTCAACCAGATCCCCATTTATACAGGCATTTGCTTTAATTAAGTATTGAATTATAGCAACTCTTGCCGGATGTGCCATTGCTTTCAATATGCCGACCAATTCATTTTGCTCTTGTGTAAAAAGATCACTTTTGGAAAGTCCCATAAGTATTATCGTTATATTGCAATATTACGATAAAAATAATATAAAGTTACTTAAATGAGACATTATTTTAATTTTCTTTGACAATAGACGTTTTGTCCGGGCTTTCCTGATTCCAGGTAATGAATAACTGATAAAAAATAGATACTATAATCGCTCCAATGAACAGTCCGATAAAACCTAAGGTAATGAATCCCCCGATAGCTCCTATAAAAATCACCACCATCGGAGCAGCTCCACCCTGGCCCATGATTATTGGTTTCAGGATATTATCGATTAGCGTTCCAGCGGCAATATATATAGTCCATAATGTGGCAGGTAAAGGATCATTATGCATAATCACCCAAATTATGATAGGAAGAGTTGCCCACATTGGTCCAATTTGGGTAATAGTAAGCATCATGCATAGTAGTGCCCACAAACCGGGATGTGGAACTCCCGAAAACTCAAATCCAATTCCCAAAAATACCGCCTGAACCAATGCTACACCTATGATTCCTTTGGCCACATTTCTTATTGTCTTAATTGTGATTTCAAGGTATTCTTCTCCATGTGCTTCACCCACAATTTTCATATAGAAATTTTTGGCAGCAACTCCACCTAATTTGCTTATGCTTAGAAAAAAAATGGAAACAAAAATGGAAAGAACAAATTGAAGTACACTTTTTCCAGCACCTAACAGTGAGGTCAACAAACCCTTTCCAATATCTTCAAACTGTTTTTCATATTTTTCAACAAAGCCAACTAAATTATTAGACGCTTCAGTCCAGAGTGAATGAATTTTATCGCCTATTGGGTATTGCTTGATCCGATCATCAGGTGGTGGGATATCAAAATTACCCTCTACAAATTGTGTACCCAGTGTTTTGGCTCCTTTTACCGTGGATTCAAAAAATAAAAAACTAGGAATTAACACAACTGCAACAAGAACCAGGGTCACAATAGTGATTGTCAGACGCTTTTTCTGCCTGGTTTTATTGAGTAACCATTCATACATAGGGGAAAAAATTATCGCGAGAAGTAACCCCCAAAGTATGATGTTAAAAAACGGAGAAATCACAAGTAAGGTCACACCTATAAGAGAAAAGAGGATGATCAGACGTAGCAGAAGAACTGTAATCTCAACGAATTTTTTTCCTTCAAACATATTTTTCATAGGTTTTAATTAATTGTATGAAATATACTTACAAATTCTTTATCTATTCTTCTCAAGTATTTTTTATTAGTTTTAATATGAAAAATTATATGATATGAGTAATAATCATTTTAGCAGAAGAGGTTGGCTAAAATCTATTGGAATTGCGGGCGGAGCTGCTCTTATGGGCTTCCCTTCTCTTACAAAAGCAGAAATTGCAAATTTCCATCCACGACCCTTCACTGCTCCAATACGACTTAAGTCAAATGAAAACCCTTATGGCCCATCAGAAAAAGTAAGAAAGGCAATGAGGGATTCATTTTCTTATTCTTGCAGATATCCATATGACTATGTTGATGAACTGGAGTCAATTTTAGCTAAAAAAGAAGGGGTAACGCCAGAACATATAGTAGTTACAGCGGGATCAACTGAAGGGTTACGAATTACCGGTCTGACATATGGAATTGGTGAAAATGAACTCATAGCAGCAAAGCCTACCTTTCTTGCCATGATGACTTATGCTCAAAAATGGGGTGCGTCAGTTAATTGGGTTCCGGTTGATGAAAGCATGGGACATGATCTCGAAGAAATGGAGAAAAGGATTAGTAATAAAACCAAATTGGTTTTCATATGCAATCCCAATAATCCAACTTCAACATTACTACCTAAAGATCAATTGAGAGACTTTTTTGACTCAACTTCAAAAAAAACTACAATTTTCAGCGATGAGGCTTATTATGATTATATAGAAGATAAGAGCTACCCTTCTATGATTGAGTTTGTGAAGAAGGATCGAAATGTTATTGTAAGTCGTACATTTTCGAAAGTTTACGGAATGGCTGGAATTCGTGTTGGTTATCTCATTGCTAAACCTGAAATCGCTAATAAATTGAGAGACAATAGGGTAGCAATTGCAAGTGTACCAGCTGTTCAGGGAGCTAAAGTTGCATTAGATGATGAAGAATTCTACCAGTTTAGCCTCAAGAAGACCATCGAAGCAAAACAAATGATTTATTCTGTTTTGGGTGAATTGGGAATGGAATATATCGATTCGCAAACTAATTTTATATTTTTTAAGTCCGGTCGTGAAATTCAAACGCTACAGAATCAGATGTTACAGGAAAACGTACTGATTGGAAGACCATTTCCACCTTTTACGCAATGGTGCAGAATTAGTACCGGTACACTTGAAGAAGTGCAAATGTTTTGTAATGCAATGCAAAAAATCTATTCGTAAACTATGATAAAGAGAAAATTTATAACCGGATTAGTTTTATTATTTAGTCTTTCATTATTTGGACAGACTCCTGAAGAATTGGCTGATACGCAATTAAAGGGATATAATGAGGGTGATATAGATATGTTTATGGAACCTTATAGTGATACCGTAAAAGTTTTTAATAAGGATGGAAAAATGATGTATCAGGGTGCCGATATAATGCGACAGAATTATGATGGCATGTTTAAGAGATACCCAAAACTCTATTGTAATCTCCTTAACAGAATAGCTGTTGGAAATACTGTAATCGAACACGAAGATGTTTCACTGGGTGATCCAAATGCGAGCAATATCAAAGCGATAGTCATGTATAAAGTGTCAGATGGTAAAATTCAGGAAGTTCATTTTTTGGAGAGTGTACAGTAGTATTTAAAACCTATTATTTAGAAGTTAATAACCCTTTTGTGACATTAAGGACAATTCGCAATTTATGTCACCCTGTTAGTTTCTGACTCCTACCTAAATACCTCAATAACCTCTGGAAATAAAATCAGAATGGCCAGAAAAACTAATTGAAGTATTACAAATGGAAGTACACCTTTATAAATATTCTGAGTTTTCACTTCAGGTGGAGCAACGCCCTTAAGATAGAACAAGGCAAATCCAAACGGAGGAGTTAAAAAAGAAGTTTGAAGATTTACTGCAAGTAGAACACCGATCCAGATCAAATCAAATCCTAATGCAACGAAGATCGGAGCCACAATCGGTACTATAATGAAAATAATCTCAATAAAATCTATAAAAAACCCAGCAATAAAGACCAGTACCATTACCATAAAGAGAAAAGCATATGGAGAAAGGTTGGCGTTCTCAATAATTGATAAAAATAAGCGATCTCCCTCCAGTCCTCTAAAAACGAGTGAAAATGCGGTAGCTCCAACCAGTATCATGAATACCATTGAGGTAAGCAGAGCAGTTTCATGAGTCACCTCCTTTAAAATTTTAAAGCTAAACTTTCCTCTCACTATCGTTAAAATAATAGCACCAAAAGCACCTACACCAGCTGCTTCTGTAGGAGAGGCAATACCCAGAAAAATACTTCCTAAAACAGTCAGAATCAATAAAAAGGGCAGTAAGAAAGTATATACCAACTCTTTTGAAAATCCTTCTGCTTTGAACTCCCTTAATTCCTCATTTGATATTTTCGGCACTTGTTTTGGATATATTCTGGCATAAATTATCACATAAAGAATATAAGCTAATACCAGTATCAATCCAGGCATAAACGACGCAAGAAAAAGATCTCCAACCGATACATTTAGTACTGAACCCAATAAAACCAGGACTACCGAAGGAGGGATGATCTGTCCTAAAGTACCGGAAGCGGCAATGGTACCTGTTGAAAGTTTTGCACTGTATCCGTTTTTTAGCATGGCTGGTAAACTAATTAAGCCCATGGTAACGACAGTTGCGCCCACTATTCCGGTAGAGGCAGCCAATAATGCACCCACAATGACTACGGCAATGGCAAGTCCACCTCTGAATTTACCAAAGAGCAATGCCATGTTTTGAAGGAGTTTTTCTGCTATGCCGGATTTTTCCAGCATAATTCCCATAAAAATGAAAAGGGGAACGGCTATCAAAACGAAATTTTGCATGGTTCCATAGATCCTCAGTGAAAGCAGATAAAAGAAGTCTACATCAAATACGATAACCCCAACCAGCACAGCAATACCGCCAAGTGTCAATGCAACGGGGTATCCAAAAAGAATGAGTATAAAAACCAGGGCAAAATGAAGTAAAGGAAGATATTCGGCCATTACTGTCTGCCTCCTTCAGTTTTGCTGATAATTATTTGACCTTGTTGTATAAGTTGACTAATTCCAGCCATTAGCAAAAAGAAAAACCCTAAGGGAATTGTAGATTTAATAATCCAGCGAAAAGGTAGTCCACCTGGATCAGGACTGCTTTCATTAATTTGATAGGAACTGATAACAAAGGAAAGGCTTTCACTGATTGCAACTAAACAGAATGGTATTAAAAGTACAGTTGTACCAATGATATTAATCCAGGCCTGAGTTTTGGGTTTAAATTTCTGATAAAATACATCCACTCTCACATGTCGATCCTCCGTAAGTGCCCAACCTGTTGCCAACAAAAATACACTGGCAAATAAATGCCATTCCAATTCATAGCTCAATACCGATGTAATATTGAGTGTATATCTCAGGGTGACATTTACTGCAATTTCTAAAATCAAAATGACCAGGAACCAGGAAAAAAGTTTACCGGTGAGCCTACAAAAACCATCTAATAGATTCGCAATTTTTTGCATTGTCCTAAATTATTGAAATTAACTGTAAACTAAAACCTCCTGACAATGACTACATTTGTGTTTTGAATGAAATGAGGTAAGAAAAGTGAGTACCGGTAAAAAAGACATTAGAAAATTATCTTTAAAAGATCTTACAGAATATTTCCTGACAATTGGGGAAAAGTCATTTAGGGCAAAACAGGTCTGGGAATGGCTTTGGGTTAAATCTGCACATTCATTTGAGGAAATGACAAATCTGTCAAAATCTTTGAGAAATACACTGACAGATAATTTTGTGATTCGTCCAATTTCAGTTGCAACCTCTCAAAGATCAAAAGATGGAACCATAAAGTCTGCCTTTCAGCTCTTCGATAATGAGATGATTGAAGGAGTATTGATACCTGCTGATGACCGTATGACTGCTTGTGTTTCTTCCCAGGTAGGTTGTTCACTAAGCTGTAAATTTTGTGCTACAGGTTATATGGATCGTAAAAGAAATCTTGATCCGGGAGAAATTTATGATCAGGTAGTTACTATCGATCGACAGGCAAAAGATAATTATGATCAGCCGTTATCCAATATTGTTTTTATGGGGATGGGAGAACCACTATTAAACTATAAAAATGTTTTAGAGGGAATTGATCGGATCACCTCTGAAGATGGATTGAATATGTCTCCAAAGCGAATAACTGTATCAACTGCGGGTATTGCTAAGATGATAAAAAAACTAGCAGACGATGAGGTTAAGTTTAATCTGGCACTGTCTTTACATGCGGCAAATGATAAAAAGAGAAATCAGATAATGCCTATCAATGAGACCAACTCGCTTGAGGCACTGGAGGAGGCACTGCTGTATTTCTACAACAAAACTAAAAATAAATTTACATTCGAATATATTGTTTTTAATAATTTCAATGATTCATTGGAAGATGCAAAAGAGCTTTTGCAGTTTGCCAGAAAAATCCCTTCCAAAATAAATATCATAGAATATAACCCAATCTCTGAAGCGGATTTTAAGAATACGGAAGCTGATAGATTGGATGTATTTGCTGATAATTTACAGAAAAATGGCGTAATTGTAAATGTTAGAAGAAGCAGAGGTAAAGATATTGATGCCGCGTGTGGTCAATTAGCAAATAAAAATGAAGTAGCTCAGAAATCAGCCTAGCTAAACATACTGCTACCATAGCAGTTTATTCCCTATGAAATTTCTGCTACTGGGGTCATTTGCATTTACTTTATTCAATACAGGTTTGATCTGGATTGTACAGGTGGTTCATTATCCTAGCTTTTTAAGGATAGGAAAAGAAATGTACACAACATTTCAGAATTTTCATATGAGATCAATTACCTATGTTGTGGGACCTTCAATGTTGGCGGAACTTGCTTTTTCAGGATTAATAATCTTTTCATTAAATCAACTACAGGGGTACAAGTCTTTATATATTATTTCATTAATTCTTTTGGCCGGAATCTGGATTCATACCGCATTATGGGCAGTTCCATTGCATAATAAACTTTTGGAAGGTTACAATGAAGAAGCTATTAGTAATCTCGTTTCTGCAAACTGGTGGAGGACCTTGTTTTGGTCTGCCAGGGCAATTATTATGGGTGTGATAGTTTATGGTCTATTCAAAATCTAGAATCTGTATTCTTTCAGGTCTTATCTAGTCCAATCCAGTATAAACATCTTGCTAAGACAATTAATTTAGCTTCAACTTTTTAATTTATTCCTTATATCCCAAAACTGTTCTTACTATGCCGGGTATAAGACTCTGTGGGACGAACTTGAGCAATTGATTGTAAACTTTCGTATCAGCTCCGATTAAATAATGAATTTTATTTCCATGAACTGCTTTCCATATCTTTTTTGCTATTTGATCGGGTGTTAGTTTGACATCCTTATCACTCAGTTTTTTGAAATCTTCATAATAGTCTGTTACCATCCGGGTTTTAACATAAATCGGTAAGACATCAGTAACACGAATCCCATACTTTCTAAATATGAGGCTCCATCCTTCTGTAAGACTTTTTACGGCTGACTTTGTGGCAGCATATACCGGGATTTCCGGATTGCCGTATAATGCTGATGCACTGCACATATTGACAATCGTACTTCTGCGAGACTTTTTTAAATAGGGGACAGCACAATAGGTAGCAGTAATTACACCGGAAAGATTAACATCAACTATTTTCAAATGCTCTTCTAAGTCTTTCTCCATGAACTCCCCTACGGTAGTTACTCCAGCATTATTGTCCAGAACATCAAGCTTACCGTCATTTTTTGCAGTAAAATGGGCTAAGGCTGACTCAATAGAATCACGATCCGTCACATCTCCAAGGTAACAATAGGTGTTTTTCAACTCAGAACTTATAGATGCAAAAAGTTCATCATTCACATCCAGTATACCTACCAGCCATCCTTTGCTTGAGAATAGTTTAGCAACTTCGTACCCGATTCCCTGAGTACCTCCAGTTATAAAAATGGATTTCATACCATTACCTCCTCTTTCTTTTTAGGGTTTTTATTAATCCAGTTACTGGGAAGTTCTTTAAGCAATTGCCTCTTAAAAACATGATAGTCCACAGTTATAGTATGTCTGGGTGTTTTAAGCTGTTTGTAATGAGGATTATTCACCTCCTTCTCAACCAATTGCTTAATATTTTTAGGTCTAAGCCATTTACCTGATAATTGTCGGGCTACAATTTTGGATTGCATTTCTGCACCAGGCCAAATGCATCCAAGTGGCTGAAATAATCCTATGAAAAACAAATTATCATATTCCGGATGCATCATTTTAAGGTAAAGCGGCACCTCTCCCTCACTATAGTCAATAAAACTTTTCTCAAAAAATGGGTGAGAAATTATAAATCCTGTACACGCAATTATCACATCAAAATCATCTTTACTGCCATCTTTAAAATAAACAGTCTTACCTTCGAATCTGTCAATATCTACCTTTGGATGCACTTTTCCATGTCTGATTTTATAAAGTAATTCATCATTGATGGTTGGATGTGTTTGTCCAAACGCATGATCTGGTTTTTGAAGCCCATAAGTTTCATTATCACCGATAAAAATCTTGATCAACAATTGCGAAAGTTTTGAGCGGATATTTACCGGTAGCTTTGTCATTCCTTTTCCAACAATATCGGAAGGCTTACCAAAAAAGAATTTTGGAATGATTCGATAGCCCCTTCGCATACTTATTGAAGTTTTCTCGCTCACTCTGCTTGTTTCTACTGCTACATCACAGGCAGAATTACCACCTCCAATTACCAAAACTTTCTTATCCTTAAAATCCTCAGCTTTTTTGAAATGATGTGAATGAATATAATCTCCAGTAAAATCACCTGGATACTCAGGCCAACGGGGATCCCAGTGATGTCCGTTACAAACTATAAGGTCAGTAAATTCTTCTGTTTTTTCAATTGAATCTGTTTTTGTTCTGATACTCCAATTATTATCATCTAATCTCTCAGCATTTAATACTTCAGTTCCAAAACGAATGGATTCGTATAAATTAAACTTACGTGCATATGATTGGAAATAATTAGCTAATTGTTGGTGGGAAGGGTAGTCAGGAGTATTGGGATCGTGTTCTTCCCAGGGATAATCTTCATATTGTGAAAGCGTTTTGGAACTTATAATATGTGTGGTTTCAAAAACACTGCTATGACTTTCTTCTTCAGAATAAATCCAGTTTCCGCCGACTTCCGAACCCTTTTCAAGGATAATAGCATCGATGTTTTCATCTAGAAGATTTTTAAGAGCAGTGATTCCGGACGGACCTGCTCCGATTATGCATACTTTTCTTTTCATGGGTAAATGTTGACCTCCTAAATTAAAAAAAGAATTCCTAATTTGTAGAAATGAAACTCAGACTTCGTGAATTGACTTATGTTGATATACCTGATTCAGCTTTACTGGCCAATAATAGAAAAATCTGGAATAATCTGAGAGACATTATGCCACATCCAAACGATGAAAAAGATGCTAAGGCATTTATAGATTTATGCAAAGAGCAATCATCTTCCAGGACATTTGGGATATTTTTTGAAGAAAAGCTCAGCGGGGTTATTGGAGTTCAGGACCAACATGATATTTATCGACATTCTATTGAATTAGGTTACTGGATCGGTGAACCCTTTTGGGGAAAAGGAATAGCAACCGAAGCAGTGAGTCAGATGGTTAATTATGTTTTTGATTCACTTCAAAAAGTCAGAATTCTAAGTAATGTTTATGAGCACAACAAGGCATCTATGAGAGTTCTCGAAAAGAATGGATTCAGGCTCGAGGGGATCAGAAAAAAAGCAGTTTTGAAAAATGATATACTCCTGGATGAGTATCTTTATTACAAATTATGCAATGAATGAAAATCACGTTCATACAAACAGGGGGTACAATAGATAAAGATTATCCACACACCTCTAAAGGCTGGGCTTTTGAATTCGGAGAACCGGCAACTTTTCGTATTCTGGAAAAACTAGACCCCTCATTTGATTACGAAATACGAACAGCTTTCCAAAAGGATAGTCTCGAAATAACAGATGATGACCGTCAAAAACTGGCTGAGATGATAAAACTCACTGAGAATGATCGATTCATTGTAACCCACGGAACTGATTCTATAGTGGAAACTGCAGATTATCTTAATGTCAGACTTTCAGAAGAGTTAGTCATTCTAACCGGAGCAATGAGACCGGAACGCTTTTCAAACTCAGATGCGGCTATCAATTTAGGTTCTGCTATTGGAGCCGCTAATATTCTGGACAGAGGGGTATTTATTGCAATGCATGGAATTGTAAAACATGTCTCGGAAGTAAAAAGAGATATGAAAACCGGTAAATTTTTCTAGAAATCAGCTAAGCATCTGTCATAACCTTATATGTAGGATCTTCAATTACATTCACATCAATAATTTTTTCTGCATTCTTTAGGAGTCTCAGACAATCTGAACTTAAATGACGTAGATGAACTGTCTTTCCAACTTTCAAATATCTTTCAGTAAGTCTATTCAATGCTTCAATAGCTGACATATCGACAACACGACTCTCTGCAAAATCTATTATTACCTCTTCAGGATCATTAGATATATCAAACTTTTCATTGAATACAGTTACAGAACCAAAAAACAGTGGGCCGTATATTTCATAATGCTTGATTCCTTTATCATCCAGGTATTTTCTTGCCCGAATTCTTTTTGCATTATCCCATGCAAATACCAGTGCAGCAATTATAACGCCCACGAGTACGGCCAGTGCCAGGTTATGGAGAAAAATTGTGACGATTGTGACCATTACCATCACTAAAATATCAGACTTGGGCATTTTATTAAGGATTCGTAAGCTTGCCCACTCAAATGTTCCTATAGCCACCATGATCATTAATCCTGTTAATGCAGCAATAGGCATTTTTTCGATGAGCTCTGACCCAAACATGATAAAAACCAAAAGCATTACGGAAGCCACAATTCCGGATAACCTCGCTCGTGCTCCAGATGAAATATTGATAAGGCTTTGACCGATCATATCACATCCGCCCATGCCTTAGAAAAAACCAGAAAGGATATTTGCAGTGCCCTGTGCTACCGCTTCTTTATTGCCCCGACCCCGTGTTTCAGTTATCTCATCTATAATATTAAGAGTCAGAAGGCTTTCAATCAAGCCTACACCCGCAACTATTGCAGCATATGGGAAGATTAGTACCAATGTATCCCAACTGAAGCTGATTGCTGGAATATGAAAGGGTGGGAAACCACCTTTTATAGATGCAATATCTCCAACTGTTTTAGTATCTATACCTGTTAGCGTCACTATACCAAAGACGACCAAAATTGCAGTTAGTGAAGCTGGTATAGACTTTGTGAATTTTGGCATTAGCCAAATGATCAGCATCGTTAAAATTACAAGTCCAAGTAATATATATAGTGAATTTCCGGTCATCCAACTTCCTCCCGGTGTTTTAAAGCTATCAAGTTGTGACATGAAAATGATGATAGCCAGACCGTTTACAAATCCAAAAATTACGGGGTGAGGAACCAATCTCATTAGTTTTCCAAGTTTTAAGAAACCAGCTGCTATCTGTATTATACCTGCGAGAATTACTGTAGCAAATATGTATTCCGGGCCATGCGAAGCAGATAAACTCACCAAAACAATTGCAATAGCTCCAGTAGCACCTGAAATCATTCCCGGCCGTCCGCCCAGAATCGAAGTTACCAATCCCATCATAAAAGCCGCATAAAGACCTGTCAGAGGGGACAACCCGGCGATTAAAGCAAACGCCACAGCCTCAGGAATCAACGCCATAGCCACGGTTAGGCCTGAAAGTATTTCTATTTTATAATTTACTTTTTGTTTGAAATCAAAAAGGTTGAGGTATTTATTCATGAATGATTATGTTCTTAAATTTTTATTATTTTATTGGTGATTTTTGTAATAATAAGGGAGAATATTTGAGAAAACTTCAGCGTTTCTTTAAAATTTAAGCTAAAAATGTAATTCAAAATAAATGTATGAATGAATTATTACACGTTATTGTTTCCGTTTCTTAATAAAATATTTGGAATGATGTATGGATTTCAGCTTTTCACCAAATAATAATTTGAGTATGAAAATCCGGTTTAATCATAAAAGGGCTTTGAATTTAAATATTGATATCCGAACACAGTTGTCTATTTATTATTAATGTTTCAATTCTAAATAGGGTATTCAGCGATTATAATTGTTATAAAAAGCGGTAAAACAGGATTTTTTATCGAAATTCGTTTTCAATTTTAAAGCTTAAATATCCCACAAGTAAATAGCGTTCTTAGGTTTGCATTTTTTGTGGCATTTACTATCTAGGTGATTATGAAACATTTATTTTTTGTACTTATTATTTCAACTCTGGTTTGGAGCTGTGCTCCAAGCGGAGCAGAAACTATTGATGAGCTGGATCTGGTTTTTACTGCCAGAACAAATGATGTTCAATTTGATAATTACAGAACATTCGTTATCCCAGACACGATAGTTTTTATATCAAACGATGAAGATAGAGAACTGGATGATCTTAGAGAACAGGAAATTTTGGATGAGATCACAGCAAATTTTATTAATTCAGGTTGGGACCTTGAATCAGACCCTGTTGCCAATGGCTCTGATGTTCTGATTTTGGTTAGCGTTTTGGACAATGTAAATATTGCATTAGGTGGTTGGTGGGACTACTGGGGCTGGTGGCCCGGTTGGGGGTATTACCCTCCTTATCCTCCTGGTGGATGGTATCCAGGATATCCATGGTGTTGTTACTCTTCTGTTTATTCATGGAGGACAGGCACATTATTAATCGAAATGGTAGATCCTAATAATCCAGAAGAAGGCCAGGACGGAGATGTTGTATTACCATCTTTATGGAAGGGTGGTATAAATGGTTTATTGGAAGGAAGTAGAGAGGGAATTGTAAGAAGAACTTCTGAGGGGATTGATCAGATGTTTATTGATTCACCCTACCTAATTAAGAATTAAAATGAGAACTTTTGAAATAACGTTATTTTTTGTAACCTCATTTGTTTTCGCTCAAAAAGTAAATGCTCAGGCTTACGGTAGCTATTTCAATCTTAACTATTCAATGGGAGCGCCTTTAGGTGCCTTGTCTGACTGGACAGGTAACTTTAGTGGAAGGGGATTTGAAGTGGACTATAGATATATGGTCAATGGAAGTTATTCTTTTGGTTTTTCTAGTGGATGGAATGTATTTAGAGAGGAATCAGATGGGGATGTTTCACAAACCATAAATCTCGAAAATAGTACAGCAGTGCTTACTGCAAAGCAATTTAGATATACAAATCTGGTTCCAATAATGGCCACTTTTCACTATTATCTGACTGATATAGATGATAAACCTATTTATGTTGGGTCGGGTATTGGTACATATTACTCGGAAAGAAGATTAGAAATGGGACTCTATGTGATTACAGAATCAACATGGAGTTTTGGTCTGTCCCCGGAAGTGGGCATTTTTCTTCCTTTGGGTAGCAGCTATCTGAATTTAGCCTTACAGTACAATCTGGTTTTTGCGGCTGAGTCTGAACTTGAAAATGTTTCTGACCCTGGTTTCGACCATTTAGGAATAAAAATCGGATTAGGATTTAATTAAGATTCTATAAAAGTCAGCAAGCATAAATTTATCCTGCTGACTTTTTTAGATAATCTCCAAATCTTTTCATTACCCATAGGTGAATTTGTGCCTGGGTTAAAATATATAGATACCAGGGCAGTTTGGGTACAAATTCGTGAATGGCTCCTATGGTATATTTATTCTCCAGAACATTTCTGAATTCCAGCCAGCCATAATCTTTTCTTTTCACGAGTAACCCGTCAATGATAAAGAATAACTGACGGTTCTCATCACTTCGATCTTCTATTGATTGAAGTCTCAATACCTCAATACCTAATAATCTAAAGCTCGAAATATCATCCGTAATATCTACACGGATTAGATATTTCAATAAAGTTGGAAGCCATTTTCTGTAAAGTCGGGAAATTTCTATAGCTGTCAAACTGCCAGGATTTGGGAGCCTTTGAACGCTACGTACTGTATTTTTCTCTTTTGAGGATGGGTTTCTTCTCGGGAGTTTTGGAATATCATTCTTTCCTGATATCGCGTATGAAATCATATCATCCAGAGAATACTTCGGTTTTGGAAGCTGATTATCCTGATTTTCAACTTTCATATCATGCCGCAAGCTTTCAATCAATGGCGTGATAAATGAAGGACTTGATTCTGTAAAGAGAGCCACCCAAAGTCTTGATAGGCCAACACTTAAGAATGGTACTGAAAAAATCAGCCGTTTTTTTCCCGAAATTTCTGCTGTTTTTTTCATGATGTCCATGTAGGTTATTACCTCATGTCCTCCGATTTCAAGATATCGGTCGTAGTATTTTTCATTTCCAGCTACGAAATCTATCGTGGTAAGCACGTCCCTAATATCAATCGGCTGACTTTCAGATATCGTCCATTTTGGGCATGCCATTGCCGGTAAACGTTTCACAAGCTTATCAACTATTCTAAAAGAAGAACCCCCGGGACCAATAATAATCCCGGCACGCAGAGCAGTTACAGGTGTTCCTTTACTTGCCAGTGTTTTTTCAACTTCATAGCGGCTTCTAAGATGCTTTGAGTAATTCTTCGTCTCCTTGGGAAGAATCCCACCCATGTAAATGATTTGCTTCAGATTATTGACTTTCGCAGCCCTTGCAAAATTGTCAGCCAATAACAAATCAGTGTCTTCAAAACTACTTTGATTAAGTCTTGTGGAAGGTTGCATTGAATGTACCAGGTACAAAGCGTAGTCTGCACCTTTTAATGCCTCAGATGTACTGCTCAATGAATATAAATCTACTAGACGCCATTCTACATCTTCGCGTATAGGGTCCAGCACTTTCTTCCGGGTAAATGCTATGATATGGTAATCGTCATGGAATTTTTCTATAAACCATTTTCCAACAAATCCACTGGCTCCTGCTATTGCTATGATGGGTTTCATAAAGTGTAAACTAATCATTCATTACCAATGTTATCAAAAACAAGAAGCTATATATCATTACAAACTTTTAGATATTAAGAGATAATAATTGTTTTGAAAATGTAGTAAATAGCCTATTTTTGAGTAGTCTTGAAGAAACTCTTAGCCATATCGTTAATTGGTGTTTTACAGTTGCCACTATTGCAACAGTCAATGATTTTTATTGACTTTAAGCTTAATCAATCATACATAGCAGAATTCCTTTGTATTAATAAGGAAGAACCCGTTACGGTTTGTGGCGGAAATTGTTATTTATCAAAAAAAATCAAAGAAACTCAGGACAACAGAGATATTCCATTACCATCAAATTCAAAATTGAAACTGGAAATCGTTTACTCTTGTATATCCAGAGAAAACTTCAAACTACAACAACTCAAACCGGGAAAGGAAGGATTAGAAATCTTTGAATTCCGGGACAACTACGATTACCTTTCCGTTTCAGGTATTTTCCATCCACCACAATTAGTCTAGTTATATAATGTCTTTGCAGTGAACTCTGCAATTTAATTTGGAATACTGTGCTCACAATAAATGATCACCTGTATTTCTATTTATCACATATTAACTAACTAAAATTGGAAAATACAATTAAGAATATATCATTGGTATTGGGTATTTTATTATCATTTTACACCCATGCGCAAATGAATCAAAAACTGGTTCTTCTGGATGAAGAAACCAAACTACCCATTCAGGGAGCTTCTTTTCAATATGGGAATCAAACTGGGTTTTCAACTGAGAAAGGGGAGATAAGATTTCAATTATCAGATGACCTACCCATGCTTTTTTCGCATGTAAACTATGGCCAATGGGAAATAACTGCCCAGGAACTTGTAGGGTTTTTGTCGGAGGGATTCGTTTACCGACAGAGTGTTGCTCTAAACTTATATCCGGTCACAGTCATTGCGGTAAATCAAAGCCAGGATGGGAGCTCCATAAATATAGATTATGAAGACCGGCTGCAACATGATGCTGCAGCCGTTTTAAATCAAACTCCTGCAATTAACAGTATTCGTAAAAGTGGAAACTACGGATTTGACCCGGTTTTAAGAGGTTTTAAATATGATCAACTCAATATCGTCCTCAATGGTGCGCAGTCAGCTACAGCAGCATGTCCTAATAGAATGGATCCTCCGACCAGTCAAATGGCTCCTAATATGATTGACAGAGTTGAAATATTAAAAGGCCCACATGCATTAAGATATGGGACGGGTTTTGGTGGAACGATTAATTTCATTCCTTCGGGTTTGAGATTTAGTGATGATCGAAATCTATATGGTCGATTTTCATCCGAGTATCAGCAAAATGGTAGCGTTTTCAGAAATGAAGGACAGATAGGAATAGGTGGTCAAAAATATGATCTGAGTTTTTTTGGTTCATGGGCTGAGGGAAATGATTACAAAGCTGGAAATGGGCAGAAAGTACAATCTGATTTCACAAGAGGGAGTTTTGGGTCCAATCTGGGATTTAAACTAAACTCAAAGCAACAGCTAAGATTATCTGTGAATTATAACCTTGCCCGAGATACAGATTTCCCGGCATTACCAATGGATTTGAGAACTGATGATACATGGATGTTCAATGCAAGACATGACATAATGATCAATAAAAATTATCTCAAATCATGGAATACAACCCTTTTTGGATCTTTTGTTGATCATAAGATGAATAACCTGTTGAAAAATCTGGATCCCAGAATGTTAAATGCAGAAACTATCGCTAATACTTATAACTATGGAGGAAGAACGGAAGGAATATGGAATTTTGAAACTAATAAATTATTTCTGGGAGCAGATCTCAAGATTGAAGGGGCTGAAGGATTTAGAACCCGGGAATTTCTTATGGGACCAAATGCTGGAAACACAGTAGAGGATAATGCCTGGCAAAATGGCAGAATACAGAAAACCGGTGTTTTTAGTGAATATCATCTGTTTTCTGATGAATTTAAGTTTGTTTTCTCAGGTCGTCTGGAGTTAAATACTGCAATCATAAATGATCCAAGTGATGAATTCACCCAAATTAATTCAAGTGAGGATGTGAATCAGGTCAATCC
>CAYTFO010000048.1:0-20655 GCA_964437135.1 uncultured Roseivirgaceae bacterium
TCCTGTAGAATCAAACTTTTTGGACTAATTATTAAATCCTAATGCATAATCGAGATTTAACACAGTAAGTATAGAATTGAATTATTAGTAATAATTGTATAAAATAATTAGAAGAAAAGTAAGGGTAAAGACTTTGTCCAATTAGAGTAATGAAGTTTAATTCGAAAACGGACAAATAAGCACGGAATTATTGTTCACTATTGAACATAATATCAATAGATCGATTTGTATAAAATTGATAATCAATTAGTTATAAAATTTGGCACATCTCTTGGAATATACATGACATGCTAAACCAAAAAACATATAGCAGATCTCAGCCTTCCAGAACTCTTATAACAATTTTAGGAATTCTTTTAGGATTATTTTTGTTGTTAAACTTTGGTGTATTTGACTTTCCAGGATTTATAACAGATAATTTCAGCTTTTTGGAGAATATACAAATCGCAGAAAATATTTTTGACCTGAAAGAAAAATATAGTTCCTTTACTGCAGTATTTATCAAATCATTAATACCCTAAAACATGAGTAAAAGACTAACAAGATCAGATGACAGATTTTTGGGTGGTGTATGTTCAGGGATAGCGGAATACTTCGATTTTGACCCTACATTGGTGAGAATTGGTTATGTTTTAATATCTATCCTGTCTGCAGCATTTCCGGGTTTACTGGTTTACATAATACTTTGGATAGTTGTTCCCCCTAAGTATTGATCTTTGAAAACGCCGATAAATATCTCTCAGGAACTTCTCCTTTAGTAGCTTTCTCGTAGTCAGCATAACTACACGGAATCATTTTATTCCTTATAAAGACAGATTTAGTTCCTTTTGAATCAGGGATTTCCAGCCACCATTTTTCAGATAAATTACTTTTGTAAAATCGGATGCTTTCAGGAGCACTGTTAAATGGTACTTCATAAACCAAATAATCATTGCTTAAGAAGTTTATATCTCCTTTTCTGTGATAATAACCCTCAATGAAATACCAGATCATTGTGGCTAAAACATGTGCAGTTGTATGATTGGAATCATCCTCTAAAGGAAGATAATTATAAAATCCGATTGAACTTAATTTATCATTCAAACCTGCATACCAACTAATTTGACAGGCCTCTTCTCCTGTCAACCCAAAGGCATTGGGGTTTTTCACTGCATTGCAATAATGACTTTGGATGCTGGATAAATCAAATGAAACAGCATCTGCATCTCTGATAATTGGTTCAAATTCTTCAAGTCTGGACTTGATTTCTCCCAGTCTATGCATCTCAAAGAAAAGATTCTCAACGAGTTTCTTTTCCTCTTCCATCACAAAGTATGATTGATATCCCAGATTTATGAAATGAAATAAAAAATTTGGATCATATTTCATTATATCTCCTAAATGGGATTCATCTGCACTAATTGACTCCTTTAGATCAAGACTGCTGTCCACAGAAAGCCAGGTAATGAGTTTATTAGTTGCCTCATAGGCTTTATATTGACCAAGGTCCATATCATGACTTCCTCCAAATATCACTGGAAGTATATTCTTTGACAATAAAAATGATACTACTTCTTTCAGCCTAAGGGATGTTTCTTCCGCAGTTGGTCCATTTCGAAGATTGCCCAGATCTAGAATTCTATTGTTCCCGGAAGTCTTAGACAGCTTATATAATGATTTTCGTAGTTGTACCAGTTGATCTGTTTCATTTTCAATCCCGGCACCAGAATATTCCTGGATCCCAATCAATGCTATTTCAATGCCATCTAATTCATAAATAAGCGAATGGTTTATAAAAATGGATTTCTGAAAAGAAGAATGAGATAATGACTTTTCAATTGCTTCTTCCGGAACTTTATCAAAAAATAGTTTTAGGTCCATGGATCAATAATAAAAAAAGGGAATCTAAATTCCCTTTTTTATTTTGTGATTTTTTTATCCTCCGAAATCATCAAATCTTATATTCTCTTCCGGAACGCCCATATCGTCCAGCATTTTTAATACTGCTGCATTCATCAATGGAGGTCCGCAAAGATAATATTCTACTTCTTCCGGTTCAGGATGATCTTTCAAGTAATTATCATATAGACACTGGTGAATGAATCCCGTGTAACCATCACCTTTCTTGTCATCTAAAGACTGTTTTACCTTCCAATTGTCTTCCGGAAGAGGTTCAGATAATCCTATGTAGAAATTAAAGTTAGGAAACTCATCTTCAATTTTATGGAAATGATCTAAATAGAATAGTTCTCTTTTAGATCTTCCACCATACCAATAGGAAACTTTTCTGTCTGTTTTTTCTGTATGAAAAAGATGGAAAATATGTGATCTTAGTGGAGCCATTCCTGCTCCTCCACCTATGTAAATCATCTCAGCCTTTGTAGGATTAATAAAGAACTCTCCGTATGGTCCTGAGATTGTTACTTTATCTCCAAGTTTTCTTGAGAATACATATGATGAACAAATTCCAGGATTTACATCCATCCACTGGTTTTTAGCTCTATCCCATGGTGGAGTGGCTATCCTGATATTTAGCATTATGATATTTCCTTCTGCAGGGTGATTGGCCATCGAATAAGCTCTGAAGATTTCTTCATCATTTTTCATCTTCAAATCCCAAAGCCCAAATTTGTCCCAGTCACTCTTGTAAACTTCCTGAGGGTGTCCAAGCTCAGGGTGAGGAGTAATATCCATGTCTTTAAAGTCGACTTCAATAGGAGGCACATCAATTTGAATGTAACCTCCAGACTCAAAGTCAAGAGTTTCTCCTTCGGGTAGTTTTACAACAAACTCCTTTATGAAAGTTGATACATTGTAATTTGAAATAACTTCACACTCCCATTTCTTAATTCCGAAAATTTCTTCAGGAATTTCAATGTGCATGTCATTTTTCACTTTGACCTGACAGGATAATCTGACCTGGTCTTTTTTCTCAGATCTGCTTAAATGTCCTTCTTCAGTAGGCAACACATCACCGCCTCCATCTGTGATCTTACATTTACACATTGCACAGGTACCTCCTCCTCCACATGCTGATGGAAGAAATATTTTCTGCGCACTCAATGTTGATAGTAAAGTTGAACCAGCAGAAGTTACAATGGGATTTTCTTCATCACCATTTACGTAAATTTTTACGGGTCCGGATTGAACCAACTTAGATTGTGCAAACAACAGCACAAAAACCAATAGAAGTATTACTGCTGTGAATGC
This sequence comes from uncultured Roseivirgaceae bacterium, assembly GCA_964437135.1. GTDB lineage: Bacteria > Bacteroidota > Bacteroidia > Cytophagales > Cyclobacteriaceae > CAYTFO01. Next base: position 3,190 of record CAYTFO010000048.1, read on the forward strand.
GATTATAGAAGTTATTACAATAGATGTCATAGGACAAATTCCTTATTTTGAAATAATATACAAATATAAATTAATGTAGTCTTACCATTCAAAAATCTGAACAGGTTGTTTCAGAATTTGTTAGCTAGTTTTTAAGTATTTTTAATAAAGTAGATATTTTACTCTTCATTTGTCTTCTGTCAACTATAAAATCAAGAAAACCATGTTCAAGAACAAATTCTGAACTCTGAAATCCTTTAGGTAGATCCTTACCGATAGTTTCTCTTATAACTCTTGGTCCTGCAAAACCAATTAAAGCTCCTGGTTCGGCTATATTAAAGTCTCCCAACATTGCAAACGAAGCGGTAACACCACCTGTTGTCGGATCAGTAAGTACAGAGATATAAGGTACTTTTTGCTTAGCCAATAAGTTTAATTTCCCTGATATTTTTGCGAGCTGCATCAGAGAATAACCCGCCTCCATCATTCTTGCTCCCCCTGATTTTGAGATCATAATGAACGGTATTTTCTTTTTTAAGGCGTAGTCGACTGCTCTTGCAATTTTTTCTCCAACTACTGAGCCCATCGAACCTCCGATAAATGAAAAGTCCATACATCCAATAACAACATCCATCCCATTCATTTTACCGGTCGCAGTTCTAACGGCATCTTTTAGGTTGGCATTTTTTTGAGTTGCTACTATTCTATCAGTGTATTTTTTCGAGTCTTTAAAATTTAATGGATCACCTGATGACAGATTAGCATCAAGTTCATTGAATTTATTGCTGTCAAAAAGAATTTCAAAATATTCTTTTGATCCTATCCTTACATGAAAATCATCATCAGGACAGACATACATGTTATTTTTCAACTCCCTCATGTGGATTATACTACCACTTGGAGTTTTATACCAAAGTCCATCAGGTGCTTCCTTCTTTTCTTTGGTTGGAGTATGAATTCCTTTGTCCTGTCTTCTAAACCACGCCATTTCTCAAACTATTAAAATACTATACAAAAATAGAGTTAAATAATAACAAAAAAAGTCAATTTGCATAGTTCTGCAAACTAATCTAATTCTTCGTAATCAATATAGTCTCCTCCGTTGGCTTTACCGTTTTTTTGCCTTTCTTCTTTAGGAACGTAGTCTATATTCAGGTTGCTATCAGGAGCTTTGCGTTCACTTCTGGATTCATTCCGGTTGATATTCTCCCTGTTTTGAAAATGTGAAGAAGTAACAAATATAGTCCTGAAAACAAATCCTATTACTTTAAAAAGCACATAAGATAGGATAATTAGGATAAGTAAAAATTTAAGCATAATACTATATAAACTTATCTACTAAGATAGAGGTTTCGTTCGGAGTAAATTTCCATAAAATAGTCATCCATCAAATCGTCAATAAAGTAAATTGCCTCACCTGTTGATTTCATTTCAGGACCTAGCTCTTTATTTACATTTGGAAATTTATGAAATGAAAAAACCGGCTCCTTAATTGCGTATCCTTTCTTGTAAGGCTTAAACTCAAAATCACTCAACTTAGCTTCGCCCAGCATAACTTTAGTAGCATAATTTACATATGGCTCTTTATATGCTTTACAGATGAATGGCACAGTCCTGGAAGCTCTTGGGTTTGCTTCAATTATATACACCTTATCATCTTTTACTGCAAACTGAATATTAATCAATCCTACAGTTTCAAGGGCTAAAGCAATTTTGTTAGTGTATTCTTCAATTTGTCGCATTACAAAATCACCTAAATTGTAAGGTGGAAGCACTGCATACGAATCCCCTGAATGTATTCCAGCAGGCTCGATATGTTGCATTATTCCAATAATATAAACATTCTCGCCATCACAAATTGCATCGGCTTCTGCTTCTATAGCACCCTCCAGAAAATGATCGAGTAAAATTCTTCCGTCAGGTTTATCTTTAAGTAAATCAACAACATGCTGCTCCAGTTCTTTCTCGTTGATTACAATTTTCATGCTTTGACCACCAAGTACATAAGAAGGTCTTACTAGTAGTGGAAAACCAATTTCTTTTGATAGCTCAACAGCTGATTCCGCATCTTCAATAGTTCCATATTGCGGATAAGGTATATTATTATCCTTCAATAAGTCTGAAAATCTACCCCTGTCCTCTGCTAAATCTAATGCATCAAAACTAGTACCCAATATTTTGATTCCGTATCTATTGAGTTTCTCAGCAAGTTTTAGTGCAGTTTGACCTCCTAACTGAACAATTACGCCCTCTGGCTTTTCATGTTGGATTATGTCGTAAATATGTTCCCAAAAAACAGGTTCAAAATATAGTTTATCTGCAATATCAAAATCGGTGGAAACTGTCTCAGGATTACAATTAATCATGATTGTTTCATATCCACACTCTTTAGCTGCTAAAACCCCATGAACACAGGAATAATCAAACTCAATTCCCTGTCCAATTCTGTTGGGACCGGACCCAAGTACCATTATTTTCTTTTTATCTGAAACCATTGACTCGTTTTCAGTCTCGAAAGTAGAATAATAATATGGTGTCTGTGCTTCAAATTCAGCTGCACAAGTATCTACAAGTTTATAAACCCTTTTTATCCCAAGTTCATTACGCTTTTGATAAACTTCACTTTCCAGACATCTAAGCAGGTGTGCAATTTGTCTATCAGCATATCCTTTTTCTTTTGCAATCAGAAGTACTTCTTTGGGTATATCATTTATAGAATACTTTTCAATCTTCTTTTCTAACTGAATAAGTTCATCTATCTGATTCAAAAACCATGGATCAATCTTCGTAAGGTTTTGAATGGTTTTAAAGGGAATACCAAGTTTAAAGGCATCATAGATATGGAATAATCTATTCCATGAAGGATGCTCCAGACTGTCAAGTATTTTAGCCTGATCGGTTACTTCTCTCCCATCAGCTCCTAAACCATTTCTTTTTATTTCAAGGGATTGACAGGCCTTTTGTAACGCCTCCTGGAAATTTCTTCCTATTCCCATCGCTTCACCAACAGATTTCATTTGCAATCCAAGATGTCTGTCCGACCCTTTGAATTTATCAAAATTCCACCTGGGAACTTTCACAATTACATAGTCGATAGCAGGTTCAAAAAATGCTGATGTATTTTTAGTAATTTGATTCTTTAATTCATCAAGATTATAACCTATCGCTAATTTAGCGGCAATTTTTGCAATAGGATATCCTGTTGCTTTGGATGCCAGAGCAGAAGATCTTGAAACTCGTGGGTTTATTTCAATTCCAATTATTTTATCAGTATCAGGTTCTACTGCGAATTGAACATTACAACCCCCGGCGAATTTACCAATCCCATTCATCATCTTAATTGCTAAATCCCGCATATTTTGATAAACAGTATCTGGCAGAGTCATTGCAGGTGCTACAGTGATCGAATCACCTGTATGAACACCCATTGGATCAAAGTTCTCTATCGAACAAATAATGATGACATTGCCAATATTATCCCTGAGCAGTTCAAGTTCGTATTCTTTCCATCCCAGGATACTTTGCTCAACCAGCACTTCGTGAATGGGAGAAGCCTGAAGACCTGCATTTAATGCTTTATCAAAATCCTCGGCTGAATTCACAAAACCTCCCCCATATCCTCCAAGCGTATAAGAAGGCCTTATTACAAGGGGAAACCCAATCTCCTGAGCTATCTCTTTACCTTTCAGAAATGAAGTCGCTGTTTCTCCCTTACATACATTAACATCAAGTTCATGCATTTTTAGGCGGAATTTTTCACGATCTTCCGTCGTCTCAATCGCATCAATATCGACACCTATTAATTTAACTCCGTATTTTTCCCAGATTCCGGCCTTTTCACAGTCAATAGCAAGATTCAATGCTGTCTGACCACCCATAGTTGGCAGAACAGCATCTATCTGCTGCTCTTTGAGAATTTCTCGAATTGATTTTTTTGTAAGTGGTTTTAAGTAAACATGATCAGCAGTAACCGGATCAGTCATAATAGTTGCAGGATTAGAATTAATCAAAGTAACTTCGATACCTTCTTCTCTTAATGATCTTGCAGCCTGACTGCCTGAATAATCAAACTCACAAGCCTGGCCAATGATAATTGGACCACTACCAATAATAAGTACGGATTTAATGTCTGGGTTTTTGGGCATGAATTGCGCTTTTTAGGAATGAACAAATTGACGCAAATTTAATGTAGGATAATTTAAGGTGAAACCGAATTGAGTATATTAATTTATTGAATAGGTTAAGCTGCCCCTAAAACGAAAAAATCCCGCGAATGCGGGATCAATTCAAACCTAACACTAAACCAATAACAATATGAAAACAATTATTAAATTATCTTTCTGCGTTTCTTCTGGCAATTTCAGAAGCTGAAAGAATATCAAATTCTTCCATGAAAGTTCTTCTTCCAAATTTTATTTTCCAGGTATAAGTACCAGCAGTAACTTGTTTTAAATCAAAAGTTTTTACAAACCCTTTTGCATTCATCACTTCCTTAACAACTTCTTTGCCGTTGATGTCCATTAAAGAAACCTGTACAGATTGCTCTGTTGAAGAGCTAAATAAAATTCGATATTCTTTTTCGGTATCATTGTTTGTTATTTTAATAACAGGCATTTCCTGACCGAAAGCATTTAATGAAAAGATTAATGCGAAAACTAAAATGATATTTTTCATGTCCGAGTATTTATTAATTAATTTTCTGCAAATCTACAGTTGAAATAGGAACCACAGAATTTTATTGGGTAAACAAGAAAAATAAATTAATGAATGGGAAGAAAAACAGGGGAATCAATCAAGCTAAAAAATGATATCGTTTTCATTAAAATTGTAACCCCAGACCAGGAGTATCTAATGGAAATAATTTTCCTTCTGAAAGTTTGAATCCTCCTTTACAAATATCCTGTTCCAAATCAAAACTTCCATCTAAATCCAGGTAATGAGTATTAGGTTGTGATAAAGCTAGATTCAATGCGGCTGAAATTGAAATACAACTTTCATCATTGCAGCCCCACATCAATTCTTTTTTAGCGAGGCGACTAATCTGTGAAATAATATTTCCTTCTGATATTCCACCGCATTTCATCAGCTTAATATTGAAAATTCCACAACTTTTCTTTTTACCTGCTATCAAGATAGCATCTTCAGGATTTCTGATACTTTCATCTGCAGCAACCAGTGATCGGATGTCTTCATCAAATCCTCTTATTAAATCATTGAAATTATCCACAGGAAAAGGTTGTTCAACAAGTTCAGGTCTATAATCCTTTGTAAGTTTTAAAAACTTTGTCAGGTCATTCTCTTTATATCCCTGATTGGCATCGACTCTTACCTTTATTTCCGGGAATTTTTCTGATATTTTAATTACACGCTCAGCATCAAGCTCTGGATCAAGCCCGGTTTTAATTTTTAATATTTTAAACCCTGCATCTATATACTCCCTTGCTTCTTTTAAGGTATCATTTACATCTGATATTCCTATTGTGACAGATGTAAATATGGCAGCACATCTTTTTCCTAAAAATTTACCCAGCGGGATCTTCAAAAATTGTGAGAAAGCATCATGCAGAGCAATATCAACACATGCTAAAACTCCCGGCATATTTCTAAATCGCAATCTGGATTCCTCAATTAATGAGTAAAACTCCTCAATGTTTCTGGATTCCAGAAAAGTAAAATCAATAGATTGAAGTGATTGAATAACATCCTTTGTATCCTGTCCTACAACTTGTTTACTTGGATTTGAGGAACCAACACCTCTGATACCGTTTGCCAATTCGAGCTCAAAAAACACTACTTCTACATCTGAAACCGTCTTATATGCGATTTTGTAAGGTCTTTTTAAACCAAGTTTTTTAGCTGACCAGGAAATTTTTGTGATTTTCAACTTCTTAATTTTTTGATGGCTTCTACCAACTTTTCTAAAGACTCAGTAACTGGCAATACAACAGGTAGATCTGTCTCAGATTGGACCTTTTCTTTATAGTTCATTGCATCTTCATTTGATAAACCTTCACTACTAATAGCTAGCCCGATTATGGGAACACCAAATTTTTCAAGCAATTGTGCTTCGTCAAGAATGTAAGGTAAATCCACAGGATAATTATCTAATCCCTTGTACTTGGTTACAGAAGGTTTCGATTGCAGTATTAGACCAGATGCCCTACCCGATAAAATAAATTCCAGCCCACAAGGGCCACTTGGGTTCCTTAGCCCACTTTGACCTTCAATTATCATAACATCAGGCTTTTTTTCCTTCCAGCATTTATGCAACCAATACTCAATTTCTCCCGGAATAAAATCATTTGGAGTAGCATCAAATAAAAATCCATAATGTCCACCCTGCATCCATCCTGTTTGACCGGTATAAATCATTTCAGCTTTATGACCAGATTTATTCAATTCCTGAACCAAAATTTGTGATGTTGTCCTTTTACCTACTGCACAATCCACGCCCAAAACCGGAATTACCAATGAATCAACTTCAAGTATCTTATCGCCTTTCCAAAAATGCATTTCCTCAAATGGTTTGGGCTGTCTTATGTCATACATGATTGCTCCATGCTCATATGCCAGTTCACTAAGATCATTAAAACTATTCAATGGCTGATGCAACCCGTTTATAATATGTATTCCTTCCTTTAAAGCTGCTTTTATATGTGGCTTTAATTCTTCAGATACTCTACCTCCTTTAGTAGCCATCCCAATAATTGCATATTCAGGTTTTTCATATTGCTGACAATATTTTTCAATCGATGATATTATTGGAATACCATTTTTTCTATTGAAGAGAATTTCACCCGGATCCTGACCTTCATACTGGTCATCAATGACACCTGTAATTTTAAACCTCTCAGAAAACCTTAAAAGTCCATGAGCAGTTTTCGCAAACGAATTTGTGAGCAATCCTCCTGTTATAATCACTGCTTTCCCTGATATATGTGGTTGGTCCATTGATCTATTTTTTTAATAATTCTGAATTATAAATTTCCCTGCCTAATTCTGCTAAGAAAGGTAATCCTATTTCATCATATTCATATATTCCATCATTGTATATCTGATTTTTATTCACATGAATTACTGCAGACAGAAAAAACTCGATTCCATTTAATTGATCCACGATATATGCATTATCAATCAAGTACCCATACGCCATTCCAATTTTATTATGAATCTTTATAGGATTAGGGATAGGATTTTTTGAATCCCCGTACATGAAAAATTTCACAAAAGAATCATAATACTCTTCTGAATTGTATTCTTCGAATTCTGATTCTCCAGGCAACATTGACATGTAATGCTTTACAAAATCAGACTGTTCCTGTGTTAAATTAAATGTTGAATTCGGATATATCCTTGGATAAAATAGTGAGATTAACATTCTATGTTGCTCATCTAAAGGGAAAAAGTTTTTAACCGAAAAGTCAAATGGTTCCATTACAATTGAATCCAAATAAAGGTATCCCTTCCCTTTTTTGATCTCTTCACTTGAATAATAATCGATATCGGCATATTTTGATTCCTCACTATATATTGTAGCTGAACCTTCAATGAAATAAACCGGATCAGTCAAACGATTTTGTTCTTTAGTTTTTAGAATACTCAGTCTTTGAACAATTCGGCTATCTTTATATACTGCCCTATTAAGTGACTCATTAATGTAGGTTTGCCCTAAAAACTCATATAATTTGTTATATGCATCATTATCGGAAACCAGGAATATCTTCTTAATATAATCAGCTACATTGGTCTTTTTGTAAAAGTTAAGAGAATCTGTTTCACTGCCTGTGTACATTAGAGTATTCATACTTAATCCAAATCCTGATAGTTCATTTATCCTTTGTAATGCCAGTAAGGCCACGGGAAATTTTACTGTTGAAGCCGGATAAAAATATTTTGTGCTATCAAAATTGAAATAATAGGTATTCAATTCACGATTCTCTCCATTGCTGAAGGTTGAATAAACAATCTGTACTTCATAAGATGGATCTTTTGCAATCTCAACTAAGCTTTCTTTCTTTTCTATTATTTTCTCAATTTCATTTTCCTTACATGAGAATGTTATTAATGTAAGAAATACAAAAAAAGCTCTAGTGTTTATTAAACTCATTTAAAGACTATTTTCAAACTGAATCTAAATTTAGGTACACTTTTTGAAGCCAGTAATATAATAATGGAATAGGACTATTTTGTGAAAATAGAATCCTACCCTTTAAATTACATATTAACTAAGAGCTATGGATAAATCCGGATTTTTAAGAGGATTTAGTTTTATTTTATCAGGGTTAGTATTACTATATTGGGCAGAAAGCCACTCCTCACTTAAGTATCTTAATTTAATAGGAGTGAAACTTAAAGGTGAATATGTAATACCTGAAAACCTATATATCCTCCTTTTTTCACTTTCGATCATTCTAATATTAATCGGTTTAGTGAGATCCTTGAGATCAATGAAAAAAAGGGCTCATTAGGAGCCCTTTTAAAATAAAATTTTTGATGATTAAATATGTATCGGTCTGTTTTCTGTAGCTGCAAGACAGGCTTCTTTGACAGCTTCCATATAAGTTGGATGTGCATGAGACATTCGTGACACATCTTCTGCAGAGGCCCTGAATTCCATAGCAGTTACACCTGCTGCAATCATATCTGCTGCCCTCGCACCGATTATATGAATACCAAGGATTTCATCAGTTTCTTTGTCTGCCAGCACTTTCACCAGACCTTCAACATCCATCGATGCTCGCGCTCGACCCAATGCTTTGTAAGGAAACTGACCTTTTTTATAAGCTATTCCTTTTTCTTTTAATTGTTCTTCCGTGTATCCGACACTCGCTACCTCCGGCCATGTGTAAACTACTCCAGGAATAAGGTTATAATTGATATGTGGTTTTTGACCGGATATTTGTTCTGCAACAAAAACCCCTTCTTCTTCAGCTTTATGAGCTAGCATAGCCCCTTTCACAACGTCGCCTATAGCCCATATGTTATCTTCTGAAGTTTTGAGATGCTCATCAACCTCTATTTGTCCTCTTTCATTTACCTTCACTGTAGTTGCTTCGAGGTTTAATGCTTCAGTATATGGTTTACGTCCAATTGAGACCAAACAGTAATCACCTTCCAGATTTATTTTTTCTCCCTGCTCGTTTTCCGCCTCTATTTTTACTTTCTTCCCTTTAGAATCAACAGCAGTAACCTTGTGTTTTAGATAAAAGTCAAAGCCAAGACCTTTCAAACTTTTCTGAAGTTCCTTGCCCATCGTTGAATCCATAGATGGAATAAGTCGATCCATAAATTCCACCACAGATATTTTCGAACCAAGTCTTGCATAAACTGAGCCTAGTTCCATACCAATAACACCTCCTCCAATTATAATCATATGCTTGGGAACTTCCTTCAACTCCAAAGCTTCGGTGCTGGTTATAACTTGCTTTTTATCAATATTAATAAATGGTAAACTGGCTGGTTTAGAGCCAGTTGCAATAATCACCTTTTCGGTTGTAATTGTGTGTTTCTCTTTATCACTATTTACAGAAATTGTATTCTTATCAACAAATGACCCAACTCCATTTATCACATCAATTTTATTTTTCTTCATTAGATACTGGATGCCTTCTACATTCTGTTTTACAACTTCAGCTTTTCTGGCAATCATTTGTTTGAGATTCACCTTTGGCTTAGATATATCTATTCCATGTTCCTTAAAGGTTTTTTCTGCATTGTGAAAATGCTCAGAAGAATCCAATAATGCTTTCGATGGAATACAACCGACATTCAGACATGTACCTCCTAAGGTTGAATATTTTTCAATTATAGCTGTTTTTAAACCTAATTGAGCACATCTAATAGCTGCAACATACCCACCCGGTCCTGAACCTATTACTGTAACTTGATAATCCATTTATCTTTAAATTATATTCCTAAAAGTAATCTATTTGGATCTTCCAATAGTTCCTTTACGCGAACAAGAAAGCTAACTGACTCACGACCATCAATTATTCTGTGATCATAAGATAAAGCAACGTACATCATTGGTCTGATCGTTATTTCTCCGTTCACAACCACTGGCCTTTCCACTATATTATGCATACCCAAAATAGCAGATTGAGGTGCATTAATAATCGGTGTGGACATCATTGAACCAAAAACCCCACCATTGGTAATAGTAAATGTACCCCCGGTCATTTCTTCAATACTAAGCTTGCCATCCCTTGCTTTTGTAGCTAGATTGATGATCTCCTTTTCAATTTTGTCAAAAGAAAGTTTTTCTGCATTACGAATAACAGGCACTACCAAACCTCTTGGTGTGGATACTGCAATAGAAACATCACAATAATCATTGTAAACCAATTCCTCACCATCAATCATTGCGTTGACAGCTGGCCATTCCTGTAAAGCCATACAGCAGGCTTTTGTAAAGAATGACATGAAACCAAGTCCAATTTCATATTTTTCCTTAAAAGCTTCTTTATACTTTTTCCTAATATCCATGATGGGCTTCATATCAACCTCGTTGAATGTAGTCAGCATTGCCGTCTCATTCTTAACAGAAACCAATCTTCTTGAGATAGTTTTTCTCAAAGAAGTCATCTTTTCTCTTCTTTGATTTCTATCGCCAACTTCATGAGAAGTAGTGTTAGATGCAGGTTTTATTTCTTCTTTTGATGAAGATGTCGATTTTTGTGCTTTTAAAGCATCTTCTTTAGTTATTCTTCCGTCTTTACCACTTCCATCAACTTCAGAAGAAGAAATTCCTTTTTCGTCCAATATTTTCTTAGCAGCAGGAGAAGCATGACCTGTAGCATAAGATGTATTTGATGATTCAAAACTTTTTTGCGATTCCTGTTTTGCAGCAGGTTCTGAAGATTCTTTCATTGCACCTTCCATCACTTCAATTTTACATAAGGAAGCACCAATTTCTAATGTTTCTCCTTCTTTAGCTATAATCCTAAGTATACCTGATGCCTCAGCTGTTAAATCAAATGTTGCTTTATCAGATTCTATTTCAGCTATTTCTTCATCTAGCTCAACATAATCTCCATCATTTTTTGACCAGTTGGAAATGGTAACTTCATTGATAGACTCTCCCACTGCAGGTACCTTCATCTCTACAACTTCTCCAGTTGCCTTAGGTCCTTCACTTTCTTCTGTTGTAGATTTATTTTCTGGTAATTCATCTGTTGATGAAGAAGAATTCTCTGGCTTTTTATCCGACTCTTCAATTTCGCAAAGGACAGCTCCAATTTCCAGACTGTCGCCCTCATTAGCCTTTATATGAAGAATTCCATCCGTCTCAGCAGTGACTTCAAAAGTTGCTTTATCGGATTCCAATTCACATATAATTTCATCCATTTCCACAAAATCCCCATCTGATTTTGTCCACTGAGCAATAGTTACCTCAGTTATGGATTCCCCCACTGCAGGGACTTTTATTTCAAGACTCATTGTGTGATTAGTTATATTTCAAATGCTTTTGTTACAATATATTTTTGTTCTTCTTTATGAACTTTTTGGTAGCCGGTAGCTGGCGAGGCAGCTGCCTTCCTGGAAACCAATTCTAAATCCAAACCTGAAGCTCTTAACATGTAAGTCCATGCTCCCATATTCTCAGGTTCTTCCTGAACCCATAGTAGTTTGGGTTTATTATATTTTTTAAGAATATTTTCTACCTGGTTTTTAGGAAAAGGATGTAGTTGTTCAATTCGCGTTATTGCCACATCTTTTCTTTTATTCTTTTGCTGCTCTTCTAACAAATCAAAATAAACCTTTCCAGAACAGAAAATTACTTTCTTTACATCTTTATTAACAACATATGAATCCTTGATAACTTCCTTAAATCTACCGTTTGTAAAATCTGAGATCGGAGAAACAACACCCGGGTGTCTCAATAATGACTTAGGGGAAAATACTACGCATGGTTTTCTAAATTCCCAGGTTACTTGCCTTCTCATTAGATGAAATAGATTAGCAGAGGATGTAAGATTAGCCACAATCATATTTTCACGAGCGCATAATTGCAGAAATCTCTCAAGTCTTGCACTTGAGTGTTCAGGTCCCTGTCCTTCGTAACCATGAGGAAGGAGCATAACTAAACCATTCATTCTTTGCCATTTTGACTCTGCACTAGATATAAATTGGTCTATCATGACCTGTGCTCCATTTGCAAAATCCCCAAACTGTGCCTCCCATATAACAAGTGCATTTGGAGTTGCCATAGCATATCCATATTCAAAGCCTAAAACTCCAAATTCAGAAAGCAATGAATTGTAAATCCTAAATGGCTCCTGTCCTTCTTTTACATGATTAAGATTACAATAAGGTTCATTTGTATTTGAATCGAATAAATAAGAATGTCTATGTGAAAAAGTACCTCTTTTAACATCCTGGCCTGACATTCTTACAATTTTACCTTCAGCCAGCAATGAACCATAAGCCAGCAGTTCTCCTTCTGCCCAACCCAATTCCTTTTTTTCATAAAAAGCTGCTTTCCTCTCTTTAATTAGTTTATCTATCTGTTTTAGAGGCTTAAAACCTTTTGGCAATGTTGTAAGTGCAGCTGCAACAGTTTCTATCATTTTATCATCCACTGATGTATCAGGGGATTGATCAAAATCTTCAGGTTTGGATCTACGCAGAAAATGCCACTCCTCCTCAATTTTTTGAGGTTCGTACGGAAGTGGATTTTGCTTTACTTCATTTAATCGATCCTGAAGAAGTTTTTTAAATTCCTTATCTATTTTTTTTGCATCAGAATCATCAATAACATTATTACTGGATAGTTTTTTAACATAAATTTCTCTTGGATTAGGATGCTTAGCTATTGTATTATACAGTTTTGGCTGGGTGAACTTAGGCTCATCACTCTCATTATGTCCATGCCGTCTGTAACACAAAAGATCTATGAAGATATCTCTTCCAAATTCCTGTCTATATTCTACGGCCAAATTTGCAGCAAAATTTACAGCTTCGGCATCATCACCATTCACATGAAGAATAGGCGCATCAATAATTTTTGCAAGATCGGTACAATAAATACTGGACCGTGCATCATCATAATCAGTAGTAAAACCAACCTGATTGTTTATGACAAAATGGATTGTACCACCAGTATTATACCCATCAAGTCTGGACATTTGTACACATTCATAAACAAGGCCTTGACCTGCAATTGCCGCATCCCCATGAATTATCACAGGTATTGCTTTTGATTTATTTCCTCTGTATTCATCATCAATCTGTGCTCTTGTATATCCTAAAACAACTGGGTCAACCGCTTCAAGGTGAGATGGATTAGGCACTAGTTTAATGTAAACACTTTTTCCTGCTTTCGTTTTATATTGACTGGAGTAACCAAGGTGATATTTTACGTCTCCATCCCCCATTGTAAGGTCAGGATTCGCTCCTCCTTCAAATTCATTGAATATTTCATCATAGGTTTTACCCATAATATTGGTGAGAACATTCAATCGACCCCTGTGAGCCATACCAATTACGACCTCTTCGACTCCAAGATCAGCAGCTCTATTAATGAGTTTATCCAAAAAAGGAATGGTATTTTCTCCACCTTCAAGTGAAAATCTCTTTTGTCCAATAAATTTTGTGTGAAGAAAGTTTTCAAAAACTACAGCCTCTGTAAGTTTATCAAGTATAATCCTTTTATCTTCAATTGGAGGGTTAATATCAGCTCCTTCATTCTCGCATTTATCTTTGAGCCAATCCTGGATGGTTGCATCTCTTAAATGATCATATTCAAACCCTATTGGCCCTAAATAAACTTTATTAAGCTTATCCATTATTTCCTGTAAAGTGGCATTTGGAAGACCAATTTCATATCCAACTTCAAAAGTCTCTTTAAGATCTTCCTCGGACAATCCAAAATCAGATAAAGCTAATTTTGCATCATGCTTTCTTCTTTCTCTTACCGGATTTGTTTTTGATAACAAGTGACCTCTGGATCTGTAAGCATAGATCAGGTTTCTTACAATTGTTTCTTTAGGAGTGTATTCTGCAAGATCAGCACCATTTGTAGATGAATACTCTTTATAGAATTCAAATCCTTCAAAAAACTTCTTCCACGAAGCATCAACACTTTGATTATCAGATTTGTATTTTTTGTAAAGGTCATCGATGTAGCTTACATCGGCATTTGAGAGATAGGAGTACTTATCCATTTTTAGATAATTTTACACAAATATAGAGGGATTATTATTATATTAAAAATTGCTTATTCGCTTATCCGAATATATTTATTTTTACAACGTTTAAGTGGCTTTAAAAAGTATATTGAAATACTTTATTGATGTTTAGTAAAAAAACACTATTTTTGCGCTCCAAATTAAAAATTACTGTATCGGACGAGTTCCGAATAATTAAAAAGAAAAAATGCCAGTAAAAATCAGATTAACACGTCGAGGACGTAAAAAAGCTGCACTTTACGATGTAGTCGTAGCTGACAGCAGAGCACCACGAGATGGTAAATTTATTGAGAAGATCGGTACTTACAATCCTAATTCTGATCCTGCTACAATAAACTTAAATGATGATAAAGCATTTGATTGGGTAATGAAAGGTGCCCAACCAACTGAAACAGTCAGAGCAATGCTTTCTTACCGGGGTATCATGCTTAAAAAACACCTGCAAATTGGAGTTAATAAAGGAGCAATTACTCAGGAGGAAGCTGATAAAAAGTTTGAAGCCTGGAAAACTGAGAAAGATTCAAAAATTCAAAGTAAGGTGGATAGACTTGCTAAAGATAAAGCTGATAAGCTAAAAGCACAGCTTGAAGCTGAAGCTAAAGTAAATAAAGCAAGACAGGAAGCTATTCTCGCAAGAAAGAAAGAAGCGGATGAAGCTTTAGCAGCTGAAGTTGCAGAGGCAAATGCTGACGAAGCTGAAACTGAAATGGCTGAAGAAGCTGCAGAAGCAGTTGAAGCTAAAGCTGAAGAGACAAAGGTTGAAGAAACAGTAACCGAAGAACCTAAAGCAGAAGAGGAAGCTAATGTAAGTGCAGAAGCTGAAAACCCTTCTGAAGAAGACAAGAAAGAAGAATCTAAAGAAGAAGAGGAATCTAAGGAATCTTAATTTCAGAAAATGGGTATTGATCAATGCTTCCAGCTTGGGAATATTATCAAAACCCACGGTTTGAAGGGTGATATTATTGCTACTATCGACTCCGACAATCCAGAATATTATAATAAATTGGAATCAGTGTTTCTATTAAAGAATACATTGGTTCCTTTTTTTATTTCTAGTATTTCAATTCAGGGAAATAAAGCCAGGATAAGATTTGAAGATTACGACAGCATTGAAAAATCAAATGAATTGATTGGTTTAGATATCTATCTCCCTCTTTCAATGCTTCCGAAAATTCAGGAAGGAGGTTTTTACTATCATGACCTTGTAGGATGTGAAGCTTTTGATAGAGGTAAACCAATTGGAATAATAAAGGAGATTTTCCAGCCGTCTCATCAGTTTTTGGCCTCCATTGACCATGAGGGCAAAGAAATTCTGGTACCTATTACAGATGAGATCATATCCAATGTCAATTTAATTCAAAAAAAGGTTGATTTTAACCTTCCTGATGGCTTGCTTGAAATCTACACAGACACATGAGAATTGATATCATTACATGTTTACCTGAGTTATTTGAAGGCCCCATGAATCAAAGTATTGTGAAAAGGTCTGTTCAGAAAAATCTGGTTGAGTTACATATTCATAACCTTAGACATTATTCGACATCTAAACACAAATCAGTTGATGATTATGCCTATGGCGGTGGCGCTGGTATGGTATTAATGATTGAACCGATTGATAAATGTATTCAGAGTTTAAAAGCAAAAAACGTTTATGATGAGATAATTTATATGACTCCGGATGGTGAAACACTTAATCAATCTGTTTGCAACCAGCTGTCTCTACATAAAAATATTATCATCCTTGCAGGGCACTACAAAGGTGTAGATGAAAGGGTAAGACAGCACTTGATCACAAAAGAAATAAGCATTGGGGATTATGTTCTATCAGGTGGAGAAATTGCAGCAATGGTGCTTTCTGATGCACTGATAAGGCTGATTCCGGGTGTTTTGAACGATGAAACATCGGCTTTAAGTGACTCATTCCAGGATAATCTGCTGGCACCACCGGTTTACACCAGACCCGAAGAATATAATAGCTGGAAAGTTCCATCTGTATTGCTTTCAGGTCATGAATCAAAAATCAACGAGTGGAGAACCGAAAAGTCACTTGAAAGAACAAAAAAACGAAGACCAGACTTACTTGAAGATTAAAAATTCATAATAAATACCCAAAAGTGGGTATATTTTATTCAATAAAAGGTCTATATATTTGCGACTTCAATAAAAAAAATCACAATCAGCATGAAACAGTATATTTCTTTAGTTTTCAAGGTAATACTATTCGTTACTCTCCTTAGCTATTTCATTATTTAAATTCTAAATATTTATTTACCAAAAGCGAGGAGATACTACAGATTTTATTCTATATTTGCACTCCTTTTTGGATTAATCACTCTTAAAGAGTATCAAAATGAGCGAACTAATTAAATTTGTTGAGTCTGAAAATCAAGCGGTTAGAGATAATATTCCAACTTTCAATCCTGGTGATACTGTAAATGTTCACTATAAGATTAAAGAAGGAAATAAAGAAAGAATACAGCAGTTTCAGGGTACTGTTATGCAGATTAAAAACCCCAGTTCCAACGGTGAAACATTCACAGTAAGAAAAGTTTCCAGTGGAATAGCTGTCGAAAGAATTTTTCCTGTTCTTAGTCCAAATATTGATAAAATTGAGGTTTTAAGAAAAGGTAAAGTTAGAAGAGCCAGACTTTTCTATCTCAGAGGAAGAAAAGGTAAATCTGCAAGGATTAAAGAAAAACTATAATAGTTTAGTACTTAAAAATATAAGCCGTTTGCAACATAGCAAATGGCTTTTTTCGTTTTAAAGGAATGCGACTTAATTTTTCAAAATATCAAGGAACCGGGAATGACTTTATCATGATTGATAATCGAGATAATCTTTTTGTTCCTAATCCTGAAATTATTCAGAAACTCACTGAGAGGCGATTTGGAATCGGGGCTGATGGTCTAATTACAATTGAAAATCACACATCGGTAGATTTCAAAATGAACTATTTTAATTCCGATGGGTCTCAAAGTCTATGCGGAAACGGAAGTAGATGTGCCGTTGCATTCGCTAGAGAACTTGGTATTATTGATAAGGAAGCAACTTTTGAATCTACCGACGGAATTCATTATGCTTTCATTAGAAATGAAAATATTCATTTTAAACTACATGATGTAAACAAAGTTAATCAACTAAGCAAAAACGAATATTTCGTTGATACTGGTTCACCGCATCACATTATTCTTGATCAGGAAATTGAAAGTATTGATATCAGGAAAAGAGGTTCTGAAATTAGATACAGTAATAGGTATTCTCCTTCGGGTACAAACGTGAATTTCCTGAAAGCAAATC
>CAYTFO010000049.1:0-8202 GCA_964437135.1 uncultured Roseivirgaceae bacterium
TTTTGACCTTTCACTTTCCCATTCATTGCCGCGCTGTCCTCTGCCACTTTTCTGGAAGTCAGTCATTATTATCGTACCTTCAGCAAGGCTTGCATTTTTTGACAGATTTAGTAATTCCTGATTAGTAGAATGACATTCTGTCAGATATTTAACTTTTTTTCCTAAAAAGTGAGTTTTGGCAAAATATTTATGCACTATATATTTACTAGATTTGAGCTAAAATTACTAAACAGCTTTTAATGATAAAAAAGAAAAAGGAGGAAGTAACGAGTGGAGAGTTGAGTGAATTTGTAGTCCAGGGTATGCTGGAAAAAAAAGCTTCTAATATTGTAATTCTTGACTTGAGGGAAATTAAACATGCTGTGGCAGATTACTTTGTAATTTGCACAGGTACCTCTGACACGCAAATAGATGCAATATCTGATTCTATTGAACATCAGGTTAAAAAACTTTGTAATCAAAACCCATGGAAAAGAGAAGGAAAGAACAATAAAGAATGGGTTTTAATTGATTATGTAGATGTTGTAGCACATGTTTTTTCAAACTCCAAGCGTGAGTTTTATGGTCTTGAAGAACTTTGGGCTGATGCATCAGTTACTAATATTGAAACAGCCTAAACTTTAACATTAAGACATCGTTTAGAGAGTTAATGATTTTGAAATTGTACAGAAAATAAATGGCAGATAAACCGAGACAAAAAAAGAATTTGATGGGTGGACCAGGTAGAAATAATTACCAAATATGGGTCATATTCATAATTATTGCTACAATCATTGGCTACACATACTTAAGCAGAGGTAATGCTGCAATCACAATATCAAAAAATAGATTTGAACAAATGCTTTTGAGCAATGATGTCAAAAGAGTTGTTTTGATCAAAAATAAGGATATTGTTGAAGTGACTTTGAAAGAAGACGCACTTCAAAACACTAAATATAAGATTGAGCTTGAAAATACTTTCACTTCTGAAACAGGGCCACATTATAAATTTAAAATTCTTGATCCGACAATATTCGACAAGGATTTTAAGGAGATTCAATCAGAACTTCCGGATGATCAACAGCTTGATTATGAAGTAGAAGAAAGATCAGACTTTACTGACTTTTTCTTTACATACGGATTTTTCTTCTTGTTAATATTTGGGTTCTGGTTCTTAATGAGAAGAATGACAGGCGGAGGAGGCCCCGGAGGTCAAATATTTAATATTGGAAAGTCAAGAGCTGCATTATTTGATGCTGAGAATAAAGTAAAGATTACATTTAAGGATGTAGCAGGTCTTGATGAGGCTAAAGAAGAAATCAAGGAAATAGTTGATTTCCTAAAAAGCCCATCTAAATTCACAAAACTTGGAGGTAAAATACCTAAAGGAGCATTGTTAGTAGGCCCTCCGGGTACAGGTAAAACTCTTTTGGCAAAAGCAGTTGCAGGAGAAGCTGAAGTTCCATTCTTTACTCTCTCTGGATCAGATTTTGTCGAAATGTTTGTAGGAGTTGGTGCAGCAAGAGTGAGAGACCTTTTCAAACAGGCAAAAGAAAAGGCACCTTGTATAGTATTTATAGATGAAATTGATGCTATAGGTAGGTCTAGAGGGAGAGGCCAAATGCCTGGATCAAATGATGAGAGAGAAAATACACTAAACTCGCTTCTTGTTGAAATGGATGGTTTTTCAACAGATGCAGGTGTAATTATTGTAGCAGCGACAAACCGTCCTGATGTACTAGACTCTGCACTTTTGAGACCTGGTCGTTTTGATCGACAGGTAAGCATTGACAAACCGGATATTGTCGGACGAGAAGCTATCTTTAAAGTTCATTTGAAGCCAATAAAGCTTCATGAAAATGTTGATGCCAAGAAACTTGCAGCACAAACACCAGGATTTGCAGGAGCTGAAATTGCAAATGTTTGTAATGAAGCTGCTTTAATTGCTGCCAGAAGAAACAAAGAGAAAGTTGAAATGATTGACTTCCAAGATGCTATTGACCGAGTGATTGGAGGTTTGGAGAAGAAGAATAAAATCATTTCTCCTGAGGAAAAAAAGATTGTAGCATTTCATGAAGCAGGTCATGCAGTTGCCGGATGGTATCTGGAGCATGCGGATCCTTTGGTGAAAGTTAGTATTGTACCGAGAGGAGTTGCAGCATTAGGATATGCTCAATATTTACCTAAAGAGCAGTTTTTGTATCAAACAGAGCAACTGTTCGATGAGATGTGTATGGCTTTAGGTGGACGAGCAGCTGAAGAAATCGTTTTTGAAAAAATTTCCACCGGAGCATTAAGTGATCTGGAAAGAATTACAAAAATGGCTTACTCCATGGTAACCATGTACGGGATGAATGCAAAGATCGGGAATATTTCTTTTTATGACTCTAAGCAATCTGATTACAATTTTACAAAACCTTACTCCGAGGCTACAGCTGAATTAATTGACCAGGAAGTAAAAAAGCTCATTGAAGAAGCATATGATAGAACTAAAAAGCTTTTACTTGAAAAGCGCAAAGAACTAGATATTCTTGCAAATGAGCTCCTTGATAAAGAGATCATTTATCAATATGACCTAGAAAAGTTAATCGGTAAGAGACCATTTGAAAGGCTTACAACTTATCAGGCCTATACTGAAAAAGAAGATAGTGAAGAAAAGAAAGAGGATGAAAATGAAAACCAAAAGAACGGAGATCATATAGAATCAATAAAAGAGTCTGTTAAAAGTGAAGTTGAGAAGGAAGATTCAGATAATTTGAATAAATCAGATAGTGAATCAGAAGAGGAAAAAGAAGAAAAAGTTAAAGATTGATTTATCATTAATATAGAGTATCATTGAGGGGTCTTTTGACCCCTTTTTTTGTAATGGAGCAGTTGAAATTCAAATTAGAACCTCACGAAAGAATTTATTTTGCTAGTGATTTCCACCTGGGTACCCCTTCTCACAAAGAAAGCAGAACCAGGGAAAATCAAATTATTAACTGGCTAGATTCAATTGAAAAAGATGCAAAAGCTATATTCTTAGTCGGTGATATTTTTGATTTTTGGTTTGAATATAAGGACGTAATCCCCAAAGGCTTTATAAGGTTTCAAAGTAGAATACTTCAGTTAAAAGAAAAAGGTATAGATATCTACTTCTTCCAGGGAAATCATGACATGTGGATGTTTGATTATTTCCCAAGTGAATTTGAAATTCCTATATTCTCTGATCCTATTTTATTAGAGGTAAATGATCTTAGGATTTATGTTGGACATGGCGATGGTCTGGGTCCAGGTGATAAAACCTATAAAGTACTCAGAAAGATTTTTAGGAATCCATTATGCCAATGGCTCTTTGGATGGATTCATCCAAATGTAGGAATGTCGATTGCTAAGAAGTGGTCTTCTAAAAGTAGGATAAAAAACAACTCTAAAAATGATTCATTCAAAGAGAATGATGAATGGCTATGGATTTATTCAAACGAAATTGAAAAAACTGAACATCACGATTATTACATTTTTGGTCATAGACATTTACCTCTGGAAATGAACATTAACAATAGATCCACCTATATAAACCTGGGTGAATGGGTATTTTCAAAAACTTATGCCGTACTATTTGATGACAAGGTTCAACTTCTGAAATATGAAGATCTATAGTCTTTTAGTTGTTGTATTCTTATTAGGATTATCTGTTCAGGCTCAGAATTGGGAACTAGAAAAGAGTCATAATATATCAAATAAAATAACTTCAGTAGATAGTGATAACAAAGGAGTACTCTATGTAGGTACAAATTTAGGAAAAGTATTCCAATTTGATTTCAAGCTCAATCTTAAAACCACATATTCATTAGTTAACAACAGTTCAGTAACCTATATATCAGCCTGGAATCCATTAAGGATTTTTATCTTTTACAGAGAAAACCAGCAATTTAGTTTTATTGAGAGGTTTAACAGTAATCCTATTATCTATGACATATCTTATCCTGATGCAAGCTATATTATGAATATGGCTCCCGCTCAGGATCATAGTTTCTGGGCATTAGAAACCGGGAACTATAATCTGATAAAATTAAATGAGACCACAACTCAGGTTCTTTTAAATATTCCGGTAACAACTCAATCGGCTATAGAACAACCATTAAAAATCGAAACTTATAATGGTAACTTATATCTCCTATCTGAAACAGGTGATCTCTACATATTTGATAGATTCGGAAATGAAATAAACAGCTTAAAAGGAATGAAAATGACAGATTTTAATCTGTTTCAAAATAAATTTTATTTCATAACTGAGAATCAACTGATAAGCGTTCCATTTAATGAACTAAACAAATCAAAAACTTTTGAAATTGAACTTCCTGAAAAAGACTATAAAATGTTTGAGGTGCTACAAAATAGCATATTCATGTTTTGTTCTGAAAACAGGCTTGATATCTACAATTATAAATTACGATAAATATCTAATATTTTCTTCCTGAAAATTATACTGTACTTTGCGTTAATCAATTGAATACTCGCTCTATCTCTGTTATTTAAGCTTTGAACATAGGTATAAAAGTCAGTATTTCCCGTTTCATATCTTCTTTTCATAAATTCAAAGCTTTGTTCCAAAGCCTCTAAATTTTCCTTGCTTGATATATAGGTTTGTTGAGCCTGGACATAATCGAGATACACTTGCTGGACAAGGAAAGTTATGTTATTTCTTGCTTCCTGAACCCCAATTTCAGCATTAGCCATATTGATTTTCGCTACCTGATAATCGGTGGTTCTTTGATAATTATTGAAAATCGGAATTCTCAAATAAATATTTACATATTGGAATTCATTGTACTGAAGCTGTTGTTGCAAACTAGCATCTTCTTCAAAATCACCAGTCTCTGGATTTCTTGCTCCATTTGAAGAATAGTTGGAACCAACGACTCCCTGAACAGCCAATCTGGGAAATCTTCTTGCTGAACTTGCTTTCATTTGGTATTGAGCTGCATTCATATTGAGATTAGCAGCTTGTAGGGATGGAGCTTTGCCTAGAATATCTTCCATTACAACACTAAAAGGCTCTATTTCCTTAAGTAATTCCGAATCTTCTGCTTCGACTGGAAAGATATCATAATTGAGATTATCTATTTCCAATTGCATGGACTGAAGCAATGTCAGCTTATCCCTTCTTAACGTATTCTGGAGATTAATATAAGTAACCTTCTCATTTGAAAGTTGTGATTGAAAGTTAAAAACATCTTCCATTCCACCCACTCCTACGCTTTCTCGTTTTTTTGCTCTTTCCAATTGTTGCTCAAGTAATTCAAGTCTTTTCTCTGAAACTTTGATATTTTCTCTGTCGATAATTACTGTTAAATAATTATCCAAAATAGTTGACTCCACTGTTAGGTAGGAATCATCTTTGCTATACTCAGACGCCTCATACTCAAGAGTCCTCTGTTTTTTCACATAATGGTTATTCAGCCCATTAAAAATTGTGAGATCTGATGCAATATTAGGATTCGAACTATTAGTAATCTCTGAAACCTGTCTTGCAGCGTTTGTGTCAAAAAAGTTTCCAAAGAAAAAGTCATAATTTAAATTGGCATTTAATGTCGGCAGGAAATTCATTATCGATTGAAACTTATTAGCCTTTGCAATCAAGACATCATTATTTGCTCTTTTGATCTGAGTATTTTTCTCCAGAGCTGTATTGATACAATCATCTAAAGTGAGAACGATCACTTCATTATTATCCTGTGCAACTGTATAATAACTATTACAGAAAGCTAAAAAGCCAATAAATGCCAGTTTTTTCATAATTTAAATAGGTTTAAAATGAGCCGATCCAAAATAGAGACCGACCCATTTTTATATAGACATGCAACTAGGTACTAATTAAACAAGTGCGTTATCCTTTGAATTAATATTCTCAGATACAATTTGACCATCAAACAGATGTATTACTCTGTGTGAATATTCAGCATCTATGGGTGAGTGCGTCACCATGATTACTGTGGTTCCGTTTTCATTTAGCTCTGTAAGTAGGTTCATTACCTCCTGACCATTAGCAGAGTCCAAATTACCAGTAGGCTCATCCGCAAGTATCAATTTAGGTTTTGCGACAACAGCACGTGAAATCGCCACCCTCTGTTGTTGACCTCCTGATAGTTGCTGAGGAAAATGGTTTCTTCTATGCATTATTTTCATCTGCTCCATTACTTCTTCAACTCTTTTCTTTCTTTCAGAAGCTGAGTATTTCAGATAAATCAAAGGCAATTCAATGTTTTCAAATACTGTCAGTTCATCGATTAGATTAAAACTCTGAAATACGAAACCAATATTTGCTTTCCTCAAGTCTGCTCTTTTTCTTTCAGAATACCCTGAGATCTCTAATTCATTAAAGTGCAATTCTCCCTCAGATGGGTTATCCAGTAGGCCCAAAATATTTAGCAATGTTGACTTTCCACAACCGGAAGGCCCCATGATGGCAACAAATTCACCATGATTTACTTCCATATTGACCCCTGCCAATGCAGTAGTTTCTATCTCATCTGTGTAGTAGAATTTTTTAAGTCCTTTAGTTTTGATGAGTTGATTTGAGTTTTCCATTTTTCTTTGTTTTATCTTAAAAGTTGTACTTCATTAATTATTTAAAAACCAATTTGTCTTTATCCTCATAGCCATCATAAGAAGAGACTACGACTTTTTCTCCAGGTTGCAAACCTTCCAGAACTTCATAGAATCTAGGATTTTGTCTCCCCAGCCTTATATCTCTTTTCACTGCATAAGATTCATCTTCGCTTACTACAAAAATCCAATTTCCTCCTGTAGTTCTGTAAAAACTACCCCTTGGTATTTGCACTGCAGTGATATTCTCACTGAGTTGTAATCTAATTTGAAGTGTCTGACCTCTTCTGATTCCTTGTGGAATTGAATCTGTAAAAAACATATCCACAGAAAAAAGACCTCCACTTACTTCAGGATATATTTTCTTGATTTCCAGTTCATAATTCTGACCTGCAAAATCAAAAGTACCTCTGAGTCCTTCATAAATTCGGGCAATGTAATGCTCATCAATAGAAGCTCTAACTTTGAAACCATCCAAATCATCTATTTGGCCAATATTTTGACCTGGCGCAATCGATTCTCCGACCTGAACATCGACAGTTGACAGTCTTCCTGAAATTGGCGCCTTAATGTATAGATTATCAAGGTTTTGCTTAATCATTTCAAGATTTTCTTTTGTCCTTTTCAATGTTTGCTCTGCCTGTTGAATTTGAAGTTTTGCATTTCGGGTATCAAAATCATTAGATTCAACCTGAATTTCTCGTTGACTGGTAAGCCTTTCGTATTCCCTTTTTAGATTTAAAAATTCCTGCTCAGAAATTATTTTTTCTGCATATAATGGCTTTCCGCGTTCGTACGCATCCTTAGCCTGGTCAATTTGATAATCCAATTCATTTAGCTGTCTTTTCAACTCAAACTGATTTCGCTGCAGGCCCAATTTTGTGTTTTCCACATTGTTTACAAGTATAAATGCCTGTGTTTCCTCTCTCACAAAACTTTGCAATAGGTCATTATTTGAAAGCTTTAATATTGTATCCCCTTTATTTACCAAAATACCGCCATCAAAATATTTTTTCTCAACCACCCCTCCTACAATCGCATCTAATCTGATAGTCAATATTGGCATCACTGAACCATCTACCGGAATAAATTCCCTAAATTCTCCTTCTTTGACTGAAGCAATGTTGATTTTTTCTTTCTCAACATTAAGCCTCGAACCACCTTCAGCAAAGATGAAACTATAAAGAATAAAAAGGCTAAATACACCTATGAAACTCCAGGTTAAAATCTTTTTTAAGGTCCAGTTCTTCTTTTTAATTTTTCGATCCATATACAGGTTACTTGAACTTTTCGACTTTTAATAAGCTTGGTCAATTCTATGCCAATTTGAATGCCAGTATTATTAATTATCTGTTTATCAGTGACTTATAAATTTTTCAAAAAAAATTGAGATTTAATTTATGTACAGAATGATACATAAAGTGTTCGAAAACGGTCAAAAAAAAGGGCTCAGGTGAAAGCCTGAACCCAAAGGTCAAAAACTCAAAATAAAAGGACTAATTAAATTCTTAATCCACAACAACATCTCGAATATAAGCATAAATCACAACAAATTAAAAATCTTAACAAGAAAGATTCTTTTTTAAAATTTCATAAACCAAATTGCAGACTATTCGTTTTAATAGTATTACTATT
>CAYTFO010000049.1:8212-10230 GCA_964437135.1 uncultured Roseivirgaceae bacterium
ATTTAGTTTGTTAACTCTATTATCAATATTGATATGATGACTTTACAGTTAAGGTTGAATGAGAACCTTTATATAAAAGATCCTCAAAGTACAGAATTGGGTCGTAAGATTATAAGTAGTGGAATCGAAATGATCGATAAAATGGGCTTTGAGGGATTTACTTTCAAAAAACTTTCTATTGAAATTGACTCTACAGAAGCTTCAATTTACAGGTATTTTGAAAATAAACACAGGCTACTCGTTTACCTTATTGCATGGTATTGGGGTTGGATGGAGTATCGTATTGCATTTGAGGTACATAATATTTCAGAACCAATTGAAAAGTTATTGATTGCTTTAAAAACAATTTCTGAAAAAAAATCTCAGGATATTAATTTTCCGGAAATTGACGAACCAGCCTTACATAGGATTGTTATAGCTGAATCAGACAAAACATATTTAACCAAACAAGTTGATGAAATAAATAAAGAAGGATTATTCAGGGGCTACAAATCTCTGTGTAAACTGATAAGTGAAATAATTTTGGAAATCAATCCTGATTACAAATATCCCCATTCGCTGATCAGTACTATTCTGGAAGCTTCAAATCAACAGATTTTCTTTACGCAGCATTTACCTTCATTGACAGACTTAAAAAATGAAGGTGACCTATTTGAAGAGAATTTCAAATTTCTTGAAGACCTGGTTTTAAAGGCTATAGGTTAATAAAAGATGAATAGCAAAAGTATTATTAATATTCTTCATGAAAGTGCAAATCTTGTCAATCTAGATCTTGACAGTAAAGCACTTAGATCTGCAGATTCCATATACAGGGAATATTTGCAGGAAGAAGTAGATGAATTCATTCGGGATCTATCTGAGATTGGCATGAGCAATAATCTTGTTTATCTCAAGAAAGAGATCTCATTCGATAAATTCGAGATGTTTATCGAAAACTTTGACTCCCCTGTAATATTGTTTATTAAATCAGGAGGAAACAAAGTTACGCCAGCTTTAATTCACTCCAATGACCGCCGTGACATGTCAGTCATAAAAATCTATGAAGATTCTACTGAATCCATAGATTTTTACAGCATTGATGAATCAGATTTTCTTCATGATAAGAACGGTAAACTGATTTTTGTGTCAGTTTTTGCATATGAAAGTGTAGTTGGTAGTGGTGCCCCGGATAGTGAGGAAGAGGAGGAAGAATTATCTCCCGTTACCCGATTATTCAGGCTGTTAAAAGCAGACAAGAAGGATTTACTTTATGTATATATATATGGTGTTCTAATTGGTGTTGCGAGTTTAATACTACCTCTTGGTATTCAGGCAGCAATTGAGCTTATCTCGGGAGGGGTTTTCTTTAGTTCCATTTACTTTCTAATAGCCATAGTAATTATTGGAGTGATGGGTTCGGGTGTACTGCAGGTATTACAGATCACTATAGTAGAGTATTTACAACGTAAAGTTTTTGCCAAAGCGGCTTTTGAATTTGCGTTTAGAGTACCTAGAATAAAGATGGAAGCTATTCTTAATATTCATTTTCCTGAATTGATGAATAGATTCTTCGATGTACTTACTATACAAAAAGGAATGCCGAAATTACTCATAGATCTTTCGACAGGTGCAATTCAGATATTTTTCGGATTAATATTACTTTCACTTTATCACCCTTACTTTATTTTCTTTGGAATTGCATTGGTAGCTATCTTGTATTTGATTTTTTACACTACGGGACCTGAAGGTTTAAAATCTTCGATCATTGAATCAAAATATAAGTATAAAGCTGTTTACTGGCTTGAAGAGATGGCAAGATCATTGTTTAGTTTCAAACTCTCAGGAAGCACTAATCTACCTATAAGAAAAACTGATTATTTTGTAAATAATTATCTTAAGAATAGAAGAAACCACTTCCGAGTACTAATCACTCAATATTCATATGTTTTATTATTTAAGGCAGCTGTTACTGCAGGATTACTTATAATAGGAACAATATTAGTCGTACAAAGAGAAATTACTCTTGGGCAGTTTGTTGC
>CAYTFO010000049.1:10240-15855 GCA_964437135.1 uncultured Roseivirgaceae bacterium
TTGCATCTGAGGTAATAATTATACTGATTCTAAATTCTGTTGAGAAAATAATCTCATACATGGATGTGGTCTATGATATGCTTACTGCTGTGGATAAAATCTCACATGTCACTGATCTTCCATTGGAAAAAAGTGGTGGGATAGATGTGCCAGCTGATCGAAATGACGGGACTGGATTTAAAATCGTTACTAAAGAACTCTCCTACTCTTATCCTGGTAATCATAAACCAGCCATAAGCAATATTGATTTAGAAATAAACAGTAATGAAAGAATTTGTATTTCAGGAATTGGATCTGCGGGTAAGACTACTTTTACAAATACGATTGCTGGATTGTTTGCAGATTACAGAGGTTTGATTACTTACAATAATTATTCACTTAGGGATTTAGACAGAACACATTTAAGAGACCTTATTGGAAAAAATGTTTCCAGTGAAGATATTTTCGAAGGAACAATTCTTGAAAACATTCTGGTAGGCAAACCTCTTGTAACGGAAGAAGATGCTATTAAATCCATACAACTGGTAGGGTTGGAAGATGAAATAAATAAGCTGCATGAGGGGCTGAACACGCCTGTTACAAGTGGAGGGAAAGGTTATTCAGAAACATTTATTCAAAAATTAATATTAGCGAGATGTCTTGCGAAAGCTCCTAAACTGTTAATATTAAATGATTTCTTCAATAATTTTCCAAAAAATGAAAGACTAAAGTTGATACAACTCGTAACAGATGAAAAGGCACCGTGGACACTATTAGTAGTTTCTAATGACCCATTAGTTATGGCTGCCTGCGAGAGAGTATTATACATGGAAAATGGTCAAATAGTAGTAGATGGACCTTTTGAAGAAGTAATTAAGAATCAGGAAGTGATTAATAACATTTATTAAAATGCTGGAATTATCAAAAAATTCAATTGACGAAGAATTAGCGGATCTCCAGCTTTATTCTTTAAAAACGCTAAAAACACCAAATCTTGG
Source organism: uncultured Roseivirgaceae bacterium (assembly GCA_964437135.1). Taxonomy (GTDB): domain Bacteria; phylum Bacteroidota; class Bacteroidia; order Cytophagales; family Cyclobacteriaceae; genus CAYTFO01. The sequence goes on from CAYTFO010000049.1 coordinate 11,218, forward strand.
TATTTACATGGCGCGTGTTTTTTTAGTCATCACGTGTATTGGGTTCTTGCTTTTATTTCTTCCCTGGCAGCAGAACATTAGAGGATATGGAAAAATCACTGCCTTAAATCCGGCAAATCGACCACAAATGCTTGAGTCTGCCATACCGGGAAGAATAATAAACTGGTTTGTGCCTGAAGGTGATTTTGTTTCAAAAGGGGATACTATACTTGAACTTTCGGAAGTAAAAGATAAGTACTTTGATCCCAATATTCTGGATAGATTAAATGAACAGATTGAAGCAAAAGAATCCAGCCTTATAGCAAAAGAACTCAAAAGGGATGCTTACAAGAATCAGATTCAGGCTTTAAGAGAGTCTTTAAGAGCAAAAATGGCCCAGGCCAGAAATAAAGTAGAGCAATCAATTCTGAAAGTTCAGAGCGATAGTATTTCTTATGAAGCAGAAAAAATAGCATATGCTAACGCCGAAAACCTATTTGAAAGGAATAAACTAAGATACGAATCCGGGAACATCACATTATCAAAGTACCAGGAGCTCCAAAATAAAGTCAATTCAGCCAGAGCTAAAATCATCTCTGCTGAAAACAAATATGAACAATCCATAACCGAATTATCCATTTCGAGGACTGATTTGGCTGCAATACAGGCAGATTATGCTGAAAAAATAAGCAAAGCAACTACCGATCTACAGGAAACACTGGCCAATATCAACGAAACACAGGCCAGTATTGCGAAATTGAGAAATGAGTATGCGAATATAAAAGTGCGAAGAGATCAATATTATGTGGTTTCTCCTCAGGATGGTTATGTAGTGCGTGCATTAAAACAGGGTATCGGTGAAACTATAAAAGAAGGCGAGGCAATAGCTACGATAATGCCTGAAAATCCTGATTTAGCAGTCGAAATGTATGTAAGAGCAATGGATGTGCCTCTTTTATCCAAGGACAGAGAGGTTCGATTACAATTTGATGGGTGGCCTGCACTACAATTCTCAGGTTGGCCATCGGTTTCTGTGGGTACTTTTGGTGGAAAGGTACATGTTATTGACAGGGTAAATAACGGAAACGGAATGTTCAGAATCCTGGTAAAGCCAGATTCAACTGATGATGAGTGGCCTCAACAGCTTCGATTGGGCTCAGGTACAAAAGGATGGGTAATGCTTGATAACGTTCCGGTATGGTATGAAATTTGGCGACAGTTGAACGGGTTCCCTCCTAGCTTGTATGAGGAGCCTTCATCTGAAATGACAGGTACATCAAAAAATTCATCAAACAAATCTGATTCAAAAGACGGCGAAAAAAGTAAATGATAAAGACAGTTACCAATTTTTTAGTTGCCGTTACACTGTGCTTTTCGGCAATTGGACAAGAAATACTGATCGATATGTCAGATACTGCCCAAAAAGAAGTATTGACATTGGATCAGTTTTTGGGTATTGTAATGAAAAACCATCCTGTGATGAAACAGTCTGATCTTCAGACAGGATATGGAGAAGCTGAGCTAAGAATTGCAAAAGGTGCATTTGATCCTAAACTTTATACAAATTACGATTTAAAGAACTTTGATGATAAGGAGTATTACAACATGCTCAATTCAACATTGAAAATACCTACCTGGTTTCCTGTTGATCCAAAAATAACTTTCGACAGAAATCAAGGTGAGTTTCTTGACCAGTCATTAATCGTTCCAGAAGAAAATAACTTCAATCAAATCGGTGCCGGGCTTTCATTACCTGTTGGAAGAGGACTTTTCATTGATGAAAGAAGAATGATGGTTAAGCAGGCTGTTTCCTTTCAACAAATTGCTCGTGCTGAACAAATTAAGATTGCCAATAAGATACTATTAACTGCCATTAAGGATTACTGGAATTGGTTTTTAGCTTATCAGGAAATTCTACTTCTTCAGCAAAGCGTGGATATAGCTCAGGAATTGTTTGAACGTGTATTGATTGATTATGATTTTGGAGAAGCCGCTGTGGTTGATACGGTTCAGGCTAAAATTACTTATCAGACTAGATTAGCTGACTTTCAACAAGTCAATTTTGATTTTATTCAGTCGGGTCTTTCCCTTTCTGTCCATTTATGGGATGAGAATTTATTCCCATTGGAACTCCGTGAAAATGTAATTCCTGATACGTTAGCAGATTTTGGATCAATTCCGACTGATTCAACAATAGCTACCATGATTGACTATGCTTTAAATTTCCACCCTGAGATTCAAAAACTTCAGGCAAAAGTTGAGCAATTAGAGGTTGAAAACCGATGGAATCGTGAAACACTGAAGCCTCAGGTTGATCTTAGCTATACATTTATAGATGCTCCTTTGAACCCTCAGGGGGAACTAGTTTCACCTAAATGGAATGACAACTACAAATTTGGATTAGATTTTTATTTCCCAATATTTCTGAGAAAAGAACGAGGAAAAATTCAAAAAACGTCTTTAAAAATTGAGGAAACAGAGTTACAAAGAATGCAAACCGGCCTTGAGATTCAAAACTCAATAAAAGCGAAGTTTAATGAAATTCTTGTACAACAGGAGCTTCAAAGACAGTTCCTTGCAATGGCTAACAACTATCAAATACTTTTACAGGCAGAGCTTCTCAACCTACAAACAGGTGAAAGTGATTTGTTTAAACTTAATATCCAGCAGGATAAATATATAGAATCCCAGATCAAGTATTTAAAGTCTCTTACAAAATTCCAGAAGAGTAAAGCTGAGTTACTTTATGAAGCAGGTGTTCCTTATCTGTCTCTTACTCAGTAAGCTGATTCAAAAATAGTTTATGTCCGTTTTCGTACATAGTTTTAATTAACTAAATTGTCGTAATTAATGCTAAATGCCATTTAACAGCATAAAAAATTACTGGCATTATTTTAGTCAATACATTCAATAAATTGTATCAAAGTGGACAAAGAACTCGGTAAAATCTTAATAATCGATGATGATGAAGATGTTTTATTAGCGGCGAAAATGTTGCTTAAAAAACATGCTCAGGAAGTCATAATTGAAAAAAATCCTAAAAAAATACCATTCCTACTAAACAATGACAGCTATGATATCATTCTGCTGGACATGAATTTTAGTAAGGATATCACCAGTGGTAAAGAAGGTTTTTACTGGCTCGAGCAAATACACGAAAAAGATCCAAATGCAGTTGTTATATTGATCACTGCATTTGGCGATGTCGAGATGGCTGTAAAAGCACTGAAAGCCGGAGCAACAGACTTTGTACTCAAACCATGGCAAAATGAAAAATTGATTGCCACTCTATCCAGTGCTACAAAACTTAAAAAGTCCTACAATGAAGTAAATCAGTTAAAGCAAACGAAAAAGCAACTTCAGGAAGACAGTAATCTTGCTTTCAAAGATATAATTGGTAATAGCACTCAAATAAAGGAGGTGTTTAATGTCATTGATAAGGTTGCCGGGACGGATGCAAATATTCTCATCTTGGGTGAAAATGGTACCGGGAAAGAGCTCATAGCCAGAGCCATACATCAAAAATCACTTAGAAAAGATAGTGTTTTTATCGGCGTTGATATGGGGGCTATTACCGAATCCCTTTTTGAAAGTGAGCTTTTTGGTCATAAAAAAGGAGCATACACTGATGCGAAAGAGGATAGAGCCGGACGTTTCGAAATTGCAAATGGAGGTACTTTATTTTTGGATGAAATTGGTAATCTAAGCATGCCATTGCAATCCAAATTGCTGACAGTATTGCAACAAAGACAGGTAACGAGAATAGGGATGAACAAGCCGATGGATATAGATATCCGACTAATTTGTGCTACCAATATGCCTATTCATGAAATGGTCAATGATAACTCCTTCAGGCAGGATCTTTTGTACCGTATTAATACTGTGGAAATTCATCTTCCACCGTTAAGAGAAAGGGAAGAAGATATCCCCCTTCTATCTGAGCATTTTGTTCGGCAATATGCCTCTAAGTACAGAAAAAGTGTGACTTCAATCTCACAAACAGCCATTAAAAAATTACAAAAATATTCCTGGCCAGGAAACATTAGAGAGTTACAGCATGCTATAGAAAGAGCTATCATTATGAGTGAAAGTGATTCTCTCACTCCTGAAGACTTCTTTTTTCTGGTACAAAAACATGATAGCAGCACCAATGTAGAATCAGATACATATAACCTTGATGATGTAGAGAAAAATGTAATTCAAAAAGCTGTTAATAAGCACAATGGGAATATATCCAAAGCTGCTAAGGAACTGGGATTAACCCGGGCTTCCCTTTACAGAAGACTAGAAAAATATGGGCTTTAGGAATTTAAGAGTTCAGGTTGTAGTAAGGTTAGCGATTCTAATTGCTACAGTTTTTCTATTCGTAAATCTCTTTTATTCGGAAAGTTATCTTTTTACTAAAATCCTGATTGGATTCATAATTGTATTCCAGGTCTACTATTTGTTTTATTTCCTTGATAAGATGAATAGGGAAATCGTAGGGTTTCTTAAAACAATCCAATACGAGGACTTTTCACATACTTACACTGAAAGACACACTGGGACAAGTATGGATGAGCTTTACAAAGAATTCAATGAGGTCATAAAAAAATATCGTGAAATACGTGCAGATAAGGAAGCTCAGTATCAATACCTTAAAACCATTGTTCAACATGT
>CAYTFO010000049.1:15865-20317 GCA_964437135.1 uncultured Roseivirgaceae bacterium
TGATAAGGAAGGCGAAATACAGATTTATAATGCTGCAGCAAGGAATCTACTGGGAATAAGACAAATTAAAAATGTCAATCAATTAAAAGCTGTAAGTCAATTACTAATTGAAACCATTAAAGACCTCAGAACAGGAGGCAGAGACCTGGTAAAAATTGAGAGAGATGGGGACGAAATTCAATTGGCAGTTTATGCAATAGAGTTGAGCCTAAGAGGGCAGGAATTCAAACTTATCTCTATTCAAAATATTCAAAGTGAGCTCGAAGAAAAGGAAATGGAAGCATGGCAAAACCTGATTCGTGTACTTACTCATGAGATCATGAATTCTGTAACACCTATCTCATCTCTCGCTGCAACTGTGGAAACCGAGCTCCATCAATTTCTTTCCAGTGGTGATAATGTAAATCAACTTACAAACGAAGAGATTGAGGACTTTCATATGGCTGTAAATACCATTCATAAGCGATCCGAAAGTCTTATAAAATTTGTAAGTGATTTCAGAAATATGACGCGTGTCCGGCATCCAAGTCTACACAATACTAAGATTTACGATGTTCTACAACACATTATCGCTCTGATGAAAAAGACCATTGAGGAAAGTAATATAGTTTTAGAATATACCGTCGAGCCTAAGGATTTGATGATCATGATGGATTCTGAACAAATAGAACAGGTTATCATCAATCTGGTTAAAAATGCAATAGAAGCATTGAATGAAAAAGATTATTATGAAGAGGAGAAAAAATTGACCATTAAAGCCTGGGCGAATCCAAATGGTGGAGCTTACATTCTTATTGCTGATAATGGCTCCGGAATTGAGGAAGAGGCACTTAAAAAAATCTTCATTCCCTTTTTTACTACTAAAAAACATGGTTCGGGTATCGGACTTAGTTTATCAAAACAAATAATGAGACATCATAAAGGAAATATTTCAGTGAAGTCTGTGATGAATGCTGGTACAGAGTTTTTATTGAAATTCAATTAAAAGTTTAGTTTTTTTTATTGTACACCCTGTAATTCAGCTTGTTCATCGAAGTTTTTTTAGCTTATGAATGTTTTTGGAAACTTTTGAACCAACAACAAAAACTATTTTATTATGAAAGCTAAAAGTATTATTTCATCGATCATCTTATCGATCCTAATGAGCTCATGTGTATTTTCACTGTTTCCAATTTACACTGAGGAAAGCCTGGTTTTTATAGAGAACCTGGAAGGAAAATGGAAGTCAGATGATGGTATACTTCAAATTACAGCATTAAGAAGTGATAATGTCAAATTAGATGTCACCGTAACACCCGGTGATGACGAAATTCTCGTTTTGGATGGGGATACTATCACAGATAAAGAAAAAATAAGTGCTTATTACTCAAAAATGTTGACAGAGGAAATCAAAGGATCTGTACCCAAAATGAGCGATAAAGCTTATTTATTTACATTTATTGAAAATGAAGACACGTTGAATTTTAAATCAAGGATAGCAAAAATTGGCAGTGAACATTACCTGGACTTATACCCCATTGATGGTCAGGTTGATGAAAATCTGCTGAAAAATCTATTCCCGGTTCATACATTTATGAAAATTAAATTTGATGATGATCGGGTAGAAATAGTTGAATTTGATAATGAAAAATTGAAAGATCTTTTCAGAGCAAATCAGATAAGACTAAGACATGAAGAGGTTGATGGGTCTATTGTCATTACAGCAAAACCCACCGAAATTCAAAAATTCATTAAATCTTACTCTAAAGATCAATCTGTTTTTAAAAATGGAACTGTTTACAATAGAGTGAATAGCTAAAAATGAATAGAATATTAAATCTAGAATGGTTGCAGCATCTGATTTTTTGGATGCTGTCAATTCTATTTTTCACTTACTATTTTTCGATTTCTAATGAAATCTCTGAAATTGATTTAATCTATTCAGTTTGTTTCCATATATGCCTATTTCCACTTTCCTATATTTTACTATATTTATTAATACCGTTTTTTCTAGACAAAGAAAGATACCTGATTTTCATATTAGCTGCCATTGTAAATGTCCTACTAAGCCTTGCCATCCATAACCTTGTATTTGATTTTTTAGTGGTTAAACTTTTACCGGGATATTATATAGTCTCTTTTACTGATACCACAATATTAGTTGTGATTTTCTCAGTTTACTCAGGTTTAACTATCCTGCTAAAACTTTCAAAATCATTTTTCAGAGTGAAAAAAATTGAATTTGAAAAGAATACACTTGAATTGACTACTATCCGAAACCAGCTAAACCCACACTTTCTTTTTAATGGTTTGAACAGTATCTCTTCTTTATCATTAGATAAGGATGAAAGAACTTCGAAGGCTATTTTACAATTATCAGATATTTTGAGATTTGTTCTTTATGAAATCAATGAAAAAACCATTCCAATCTCAAAAGAGGTTGAGATGATTGAAAAATACATTGAAATTCAACTTTTGAGACTGGATAATCCAGGAAATATTTCATTTGATCGAAAAGGAAATTTCCAGCATCAAATTGTTCCTATGTTATTTTTTCCACTTGTCGAGAATGCTTTCAAACATGGAGATTTGCATCTGAATAATTCTAAAATCGAAATTGAGATTGACAGTAATGAGTTGGGTATTTCCTTTAAATGCATCAACAGTTTTGACAAATTACATACAAAGTCAGGTGAAAAATCCGGAATAGGAATTAAGACTGTTCAGAAAAGCTTAGAACATCACTATGGACGCAAAGCAATTTTTGAGATCAAAGAAGGTGATCAAATTTTTGAAACCTCTATAATTATAAACTTTTGAATATGAATTGCCTTATTGTAGAAGATGAACCATTAGCAAGAAAGATACTAATCAAGTACATCAATGAAACAGATGGTTTGGGTCTTGCAGGGTATGCTAAATCTTCTGAGGAAGCTTTTGATATCCTTCAAAAAAGTAAAATTGACCTTCTATTCCTGGATATCAATCTTCCTGATTTTACCGGGATTGAGTTATACAAATCCCTCACTCACAAACCGTACGTGATTTTCACAACAGCCTACTCAGAATATGCTATTGAGGGCTTTGAATTGAATGCCATAGATTATTTACTAAAGCCTATTTCTTATGAAAGGTTTTTAAGAGCAGTAGATAAAATTAAAAAATCAAACGCTTCCAATAAGGATCGGATTCTTATCGTAAAGCAGGACAAAAAACACTTCAGAATTAGCATTGAAGACATATTTCACATTGAGTCCATAGGAGATTATGTAAAAATTCATACACTTCAGGGTACCTATATTTCGAATGAGACTTTGAAAAATCTGGTGAAAAATCTACCCGGTCATAAGTTCTTGAGAATTCATAAATCTCATATCATCGGAGTTGATTTTATTGCGTTTTTAGAGGGTAACAGAATTAGAGTAAAAGAAAGAAATATACCAGTTGGCCAATCCTACCGAGAGGAAGTAGAACATTTTTTTGGAAAATAGGCTCATATGAACCAGTTTAGACTAAATTAACAATCAAAAATGCGATATCTGTTTATCGTTCAGGGAGAGGGTCGAGGCCACATGACCCAGGCAATTTCTTTGAGTAAAATTCTTCGAAATGCAGGACATGAAATTGTGGAGGTTGTTGTGGGAAAGAGCCCTCAAAGAGTTGTCCCAGGTTTCTTTTTTGAAAAGATAGGGGCACCTGTTACCTTATTGGAAAGTCCCAATTTTGCTACGGATAAGCATCATAAAAGTGTAAAACCTCTTAAAACTGTTTTGGTAAGTATAGCAAAAAGTCCAAAGTATCTTAAAAGCATAAAAAAAATTGCGAGTATAGTTGAGGAAAAAAAACCGGATGTCATCATAAATTTTTACGATTTCCTGGGAGGTCTGTACAGTTTTTTTCACAGGCCAAAAGCAAGATTTATCTGCATTGCTCATCAATACCTGCTTGAACATGCTGAATTTACTTTTCCAGAGAAAAGAAAATTGGACAAAATTTCACTAATTGGTGGAAATAAAGTGACCAGTTATGGCGCAGAGAAATTACTCTGTCTTAGTTTTCAGAAATTTAAAGATCAGCCTGAAGATAAGATTTTTGTTGTACCTCCTTTACTGAGACAGGAAATCAGGGAATTATCAGTTTCTGATGAAGGACATATACTGGCTTACATGGTAAATCCTGGTTATGGAAGTGAAGTCGAGGAATTTCATAACAAAAGACCGGAAGTAAAACTCGAATGTTTCTGGGATCAAAAAAATAAACCCAATCCGTGGAAAGTAGATGAAAACTTAATTTTTCACCAGCTGGATGATGTGAAATTCCTTGATAGTATGTCAAAATGTAAAGGATATATTACAACAGCTGGTTTTGAAAGTGTTTGTGAGGCCATGTATTTGGGTAAGCCGGTAATGATGGTACCGGTCGAAGGCCATTACGAACAGGCATGTAATGCAATTGATGCCCAGAAAGCAGGTG
>CAYTFO010000050.1:0-3982 GCA_964437135.1 uncultured Roseivirgaceae bacterium
CGGTAGGGGATTATGTAAATGGTTTGATGAGAAGTATAAAAAGAAAGGTGGTCAGAGTAAAGAGAGAATGATTGTATGGGATTTCAAATTGTGCAATCAAACAGTGGTTATTTGTATTGCAAAATTACCGGTATAGTTAACCTTACTACTATCAAATAGATAAATGAAGAGATTTTATCAAGGTCAGAAGAATCAGATGCCTATGTACTATTAAATTACTCGGAATCAACAATAGATTTCAATCCCAGCTTCTTATTATCTGATTTGTTTACCATCTATGAAGATGTTCAAAATAAACTGAGGGCAGATCAAAAAATATGTACAGCACAAATTCCTGGTGATATGAACAAAAAAATATTAATGAATTCGTACAATACTAATTATGTGAAATCAGATTCCCGAAGAGTTATCGGGGTTTTTGATTCAATAATGGAAGCGGAATCCTGGCTTGGTGAATTATTGAATTCCAGGTCTTAGTAGTTTATTTATTTATAGAAGCAACCACTTTATTATCATTACCTTTTATTAATGGTTTCCCTTTCATAGCCTGAATGAATATACCTCCTGCAATAAGAAAATAAAATACTCCCAGACCAATCACTGCAAATTTATTTTTAAAAAGAAAGTATCCCGCTAGGGGAAGAATCTGAAGCGCATGCATACCTATAAAATGAGCAATTCTCAGATCACCATGTGTTACACTCCAGTTAAGGAACTTCAATCCATTTCCACCATCTGGTGCACCAATTGTATGCGACATATTGGCTCCCATAACTGCACCTTCAAAAGCAAATATTAAGAAAATAATAATTCCCAGACGGATTCCCCATAAGTAAGAGTAGGAGAGATCAGGAAAGCTATTTGTGAAGAACAGTATTCCAATATATAAAGTATAAAGTGTAGCTATCGAAATGGTCAAACCCATCAATGACCACATTAGTGAATGAAAACCTGAACTTATGTTAAAATGAGAGGTTTGTCCTATCGATGCCTGAAATGATATAAAGATCAACTCAAATGCAAATACAGCAATGACGGTCCATACATACCCTGTGATTGCAGGTGATTGATCTAAATATCCCAGAAACCAATTCATTGACCACACAAAGAAAACTGTAGAAATAAAGAATTTTGTTGGCTTAATCCATGCATTGATTCCCAGAACTTCTGTTTCCGTCGTGAAAATAAGTATTGTCGTAATGACAGAACCAATTATACAAATCCATCCAAATATGTAAAGTGGGAAATTTCGGGTTGATAATTCAGCTAAGAAATCCATAATTTTGTTTACCTTTTTTTACGTTTCCAAATTAAAATATGAGATGGTTTTTTAGTCCAAGCCGGGAAAACTAATTCTGAAGCATGTTTATTTTAATTTGAAACTTTTTAAAGATTAACTGGACTATTTTGGGACAAAATCTCCAGCCTTTTTTTTCTGGGCAGGACTTGACCAAATTTTGTAAAAAGTTTAAACATATTTCCATTGACTACTGATGGTGATTTTCCTGATTGTAGTTTTTTTAGTGCTTCGTTTACTACTTCTTTTGGAGATAGGACCATTTTAGGATCCATAGATTCGGTACTGCCTCCTGCCACTTCATGGAAAGGAGTTGCCACAGGGCCGGGTAAGGTTGCAAGTATTTTTATACCTGTATTCTTGAATTCGTACCATAGGCATTCAGTAAATGCAGTTACAAAAGATTTGGTTGCCGAATAAACCGAACCTCCTGGCATTGGCAATAATGATAATGCGGATGAAACATTGATCAGGGAGTCTCCTCGCTGAGCAGTTTTAAGAAAGGCATAAGATAATTTAACTACCGCATCCATATTTAGATGCATTATTTGAGTTTGCTTTTGAATGTCTACATCCAGAAACTTACCATATGCGCCAAAACCTGCATTATTTATAAGTAGATTAAATTTTTCTGCTTCAATTAAATTTATAGTTTTGGAAATACCGTTTTCGGATGTAAGGTCGGCTACAAGATAATTCTCATTGAAATGTTCCTTAAGTTTATCTTCCGATCTGGCTACTCCCCAAACTTCCCAGCCCTGGTTTTTTAGTTATTTGGCAAACTCTAGTCCTATCCCAGTACTTGCCCCTGTTATTAGTGCTTTTTTCATGTGTCGTTGTATTCTTGACGCAATAATATTGTGGAGAAAACATAAACAGGAGCATAATTTTTGTGAAGCATAAAATAAAAGAGTTGAAGCTGGGAAATTCTGACTTCAAGTTATTTTGAGCACAGAAAGCTTACAAACTCAACTAAGAATTTACTTGATTTAGCAATTGAGTTTTCATATGCATCAGCCATTGCAAGATTTTTGCTTCTTTTGAATTCGGAACTTCCTTCAAGTTTATAAGAGAAAATGGGAATTCCATCCTCTTCCTCAAAAACAGTTATAGTTCCTTTAAAAAATGATTGGAACCCATATCTTCCACGTTTCACTGGCTTATTTTCTGCATCAATTTTTATATAATAGAATGGATCCTCGGAGCTTTCCTGTAAACCAAGGTCTTTTGTGATGGATTGAATAAAATCATTTAGTGAATTACCATATTCACTTGTTTGAATCAATTTAACAGGATACGGTTTAAATTCAATATTGATAATAGGCGATGAGAGTCGTTGTAGGACAGACCTATCCAGCAGTTCCTCTACATTTTCGTAAAACACAGGTTTTGCTATTATTCGGAATTTTGTGATCCCGTTTTCCGGAAATATCCCATCCACAAATAAAGCATCGCGATTTGTATTTCTTTCTATATGATACCGGAATACATCACCTTTTACAGATTCAATGCTAATATTGACATTTTGTATTGGCTTATCTGTGATAGCATCAATAATATAATCATTGATTGCTAATGGTGCTGGTTGAGTAACATCAAATATGTAATTTTTTTCAACATCAAATTTAATCCTGCTCACTGCCTGCTCAATTTTATAGATCATTTCCAGTTTTTTTCGAACCAGTGGATTCTTATACTCAGGTTCAATTAAACCTTTCGTTTTCTCTTCTATCTTCATGATAGCCTCTGAAAGCTCATTGATTCCTCTAATCAATTGCCCATTTTCTAACTGTTGATCAGCCTGCTGTGAAAGTAGATCTATAATTTGATTGAATTCTTCGAAATAATTATTCCGATTTCTGAGATATTCTGATTTATCCAGACGATAAAGAACGAAATAATCATTTCCTCTCTTGCTCGTCCATTGATCAATTTGCTCATAACCAGACAAGAAATTAGAAGATGCAACTTCTATGGTCTCATCCAGCTTATAAGTAATCTTATCATTAGCATACTTTACCTGTAGCTCGCTTGTCGCATCTATTGATACGAATATTTTTTCTGTGATCTCCCTGAGAGCCATATTCCTGGCATTGATTCGATAGTCATCATCCTCCTTAGGTGACGATTGCCCAATTCCATAGTATGCAAACTCTTCAGAAGGAGGTTTTTTAACCCATATTGGAGCATTTTTAAATTGTGCGTCAACTTGAATTGATAGAACTAAAAAAACTACAGGTAAAGCATACTTCATATGTATTTATCTGTTATTGTTTTTGAAATTTTGTAATTCCTCTTCATAGATCTGTCTAAACTTTTCAAGCTCAAAATCCTGCTTTAATTGTTCATCTGCAGAAATACCGTCAATCATATCATTTTGAATGGCTGAAGTACTCATTTCCATGGCTACGTAATGAACATATTCACCACTTTTTTTATCCTGGAATGATTCCTGATCGATGATTTTCACCTGACTTAAGTTTTGATCAATTACAGTTCTGGTAAGATCTTCATATTTGGAAGTAGTCTCAATTTTATTCGAAATATTTCTATTTTGAAGAAACTGTTCTGCAACGCTTCTCACCTGAATATCTATCTGAGCAGCAATGGCCTGTCTTGCGTTTGTTTCAGCTATTCGCTTAGCAACGGTAAGATCTTTTGCCCGGCCTTCACCCATGGCACGAT
>CAYTFO010000050.1:3992-20246 GCA_964437135.1 uncultured Roseivirgaceae bacterium
ACGATAGGCTTTTTTGTCTGAATAGTATTTCTTTTTTTCAAATGGTGTTTCAATTGGCTTAAGTTTTGACTCAGCCCTTTGGAGCTTCTTATTGCAGGAACTAAATACTGCAGCAAATACAATAATTGGAATTAGTAATTTTTTCATAATGAACGATGTTTAGTACATGAAAACGTTTTCAAAAACAGTGCCAGAATATACCTGGTATTTTTACGTGATGATTTAGAAGAAGCCTAACTGGAGAATATCTATTAATAAAACCTTCCAAATTCTATTAATTAAAAACAGGCTTTATACTATGCATGTTCATCATGATCTGACAACCTTCCGAAGAATCATGGGAAAATCACCTTTCGTCTGACATTTACAAATCACATTTAGTACTCTGGGCAGCTCTTCATCTATACTCATAAATGCCTGATTATCAACATTCATAGAGGAGAGAGGGGTGACAAATTCCGGACGATCCGTAAAGAATTTATTATCCAATAATCCGCCCCTGAAAAAGCGAGCCTTTTTACAATCAGGCGCAGAAAACACATAAGACATTACTCCATTAATTTTTTGTTTATTAAAAACAATTTCCGGGAGATCAGTTTCAGGTTTACCATCCATGTCAAATACTTTAGCTCCAATTCCGGGCTGGTTTCTATGATAGGGGATCTCTGCTTTCCTGTTTCCGTTTCGATAGTAAAGTTTTCTTAGTCCCTCTACCATGTCATCGCAGTAAGGAGTAATTGCATAAATGTGACCATTCTCATAATACTTTTTTGAAACACCTGAGCGCTTTCCCTGGTCATAATTCATTTCCAACATTACCTGATCTGTTCCTTTATAGTATATATAAGACTTTCCATGTTTTTTTCCCTGATCATAATTGATGATTGTATGTAGTTGATTTCGCTTATCATAGGTCTTCACCTCTCCATGTTTAAGGTTTCCCTTAGGATTTTTAGAAGATTTATTCTGAGCTTCTTTAACTTCTGTTTGACAGCTAAATAATACGATTAGAAATAGCAGTCTGATTATTCTGTTCATGTTGTGAAATTAATGAAAAGATTGGGTATGGTATTCTATAGTGTGCTACTCGTCCGATGACGTAAGAGGCGGATTGTTTGCTAGCTTGCCCGATTAGGAACGAGGCGGGGGTATGCTGTTGTAAGCTATTGTTAGCTATTGTATAATTGCCCACTGACTTATTGAAATAGCAGGTCATTCTTTCTGTTTACATTTTCGAAACTCGCATTCGTAATCTTGTAATCGAGTATATTTAGAACTGAACCTTTCCTCTCAGACTTTTCTTTTCTGAATGCTTTTTTTTACTCTTTAACCTTTCAAGTTTCGCTGCCTTTGAAGGTTGCGTAGGTTTTCGTTTTTTCTTTTTCTCGAAAGCTTTAGCTAGTAGTCTATCCAGTTTTTTAAAAGCAACCTCCTTATTTTGTAATTGGGTTCTTTTAGATTCAGAAGTAACAATCAGCTCTCCATTTTTCGTTAATTTATTGCTGTATTTAGATTTGATGATTTCTTTTTCAAGATCAGTGAGGATGAGTGAATCCATCACATTAAACTTGATTTGTACTTTAGATTCGACTTTATTGACATTTTGACCACCAGGACCACTGCTTCGACTGGTCGTCAATTCAAGTTCTTTCTGAAGTAGCAAACAATTTATTTTCCGTGCGATCATACTATTTTTACTAACTTCTTTATGTTTTGTTAGAAATATTTACAAATCCAAAATTCTATTGTCTAAATAAAAACAATATGCATTTTTTAAAATCACTTCTAATAACGAGCTTGATTTCTTTGAGTTATGCTTTAAATGCTCAAGTTAAAACAATTGTAGAAGTAAACCTGGAGGTAATTGATGACGATTACATCACGGTTAAAGTTTTTCCACCTGTTGAAAACCAATCAGAATGGGTGTATGTCATTCCTGAGATTATTCCGGGCACCTACATGAAAATCAACAATGAACGATATTACAAAAAACTCACCGCTTACGATGCTAATGGTGAGAAATTAAAGGTTAAACGAAAAGACAACTACTTTCACATTAAAGGAAAGGGCAGGGGATTGTCTTTTATCTCTTATCAGGTTCAGCAGACTCAGGGCTCGAAAAGAATTTGGGATAAAATGATTGCCTGTGGTGGTAGTGTTTTTACGGATGAAGGATTCCTGCTAAATGCTCAAATGGTAAGTGGATATTATGAGGGTTATCAAGATTCACCATTTGAAATCAGGTTCAGGAAAATTCGTCCGTTATATGGATCAACTTCTATGGATAACTTAAAAAGATCTTCAAACATAGATGTATTTACAGCTGAAAACTATTATTCCTGGATAGATCAACCAATACTTTACGGTCAGGCAGATACAACTTCTTTCATGATTGATGATCAAAAGTTTATTGTGGCAGTAAGAGCTGAATCTGGTAAATCCAGTTAAGAAGGAGTGGCTCAGGCAGCGGAACGAGTCATGCAGGCCATTTATGATTATTCAGGATTTCATCACGAAGGAGATTACTATTTTCTGTTTTATTACGTTGATTATGAAAGACTTAAAGGGCTATTTAAGTCGATGGGGTTAGGTTCCGCTTTGGAACATAAAAACTCATCCATGTATTATTACTCTGATTTTGTTTGGGATACAACTTATAGTGACCTGCATCATATACTTGCTCACGAATACTATCATACTATTACTCCCCTTAATCTTCACAGTGAAAAAATACGGAATTTTAATTTTGCAGAACCAAATATGTCAAGACGTGTGTGGATGTACGAGGGGGTAGCTGATTATCTCGCAAATTATAACAACTACATCTTTGGTTTAAAGAATGGAACTTTTGAGTCAGAATTGGAGATGGCTATTGGCAATTCGGAAAATAGAAAACACAGAAGTCTTACTAAAAGTGGTCAGAAAATCATTAAGAAAAACATGTTTGACTGGGTAGGAAAGGTGATACAATTGATTGATTTTTATGACAAAGGAAAACTAATTGCTTTTGCGCTTGACGTAGAAATGGCAGATCGAACGGATGGAGAAAGAAGACTTATAGATGTAATGGAAGAAATGAAAAATGATTATGTCGATCAACCCTTTAGTGATGAAAAGCTTGTTGAAATCATGACAGATTACACTTTTGAAGAATTTCCAAACTTTTACAAAAAGTATATTGAAGATGGAAACCCAATAGATTATGATTATTACATGGGTAAATTTGGGGGGAAATATATTCCTGAGAAAACCAAAATTCCTGCATATTCGAAGAAATGGATCGTGCCCTATCATTACGAAAACAATAAATATTACGTTTATAAGATTGGTAAAAATACGTTAGGTATAGAAAAAGGGGATACAATTGTTTCGATCAACAATATCCCGGCAACTCTTGAAAATCGAAATAAAAATCCGCGGTTGTTTTACCAACTATATTACCCGGATGAATACGATGAACAAATTGATTTGGAAGTTGTCAGGAACGGACAACTCATAAAGTTGAGTGGGAAATCAAGCCATACGAGAAAAATGCCAATACCAAGAATTATCACAGTTGAAAATTCCACAAGCGAGCAGCTGGAATTCAGGGAAAATTTCTTCAAAAAACGAAATAAAGATTAGCTAAGTATTGAATGTATGAAATTATAATCTTAATTATCAGCAATCCTTTTTATATCTTTTGGATTGATGATGTTAATATCTGTTGGTGATTGAACCAATGAGATCATCGCTAAACCTATTTCGGTAGTATTAACTACTGAATTAGGAGCAAAGAACTGGATGAGTTTAATAAGCCACATGAAATAATCATAAAAAAATTGATAAAGTTTAGTGCTGGATTTTATACCTCTAAGCGGAATAATAACTCCCGGCCTGAACATATATGCTTCTTTAAAACCGAGTTTCAACAAGTCATTTTCAGTTTTTCCTTTTACCCGGGCCCACATACTTCGTCCTTTTTCAGAACTGTCTGTTCCCTGACCGGAAACATAGGTGCAAATCATATTTGGATTAAGCTCAAGTAAGGTTTTTGCAAGTTTAAGAGTATAGTCATAGGTTATTTCAGTATATTTTTCTTCGGATAGACCAGCAGCAGAGACGCCCATACACAGGAAACATGCATCAAGATCTTTAAAGCTATCTTTAATGGAACTGTAATCACTGAAATCCTTATGAATGATATCTTCAAGTTTATCGTGTTTCAAGCCTAAACCAGACCGCGATACAGATAGCACCCTTTTGACTTGTGGGTGATCCAGGCATTCTAATAGCACTCCTTTGCCAACCATACCAGTTGTTCCTGTGATTAATACATTCATATTATAATGGTTTCATATATGAATCAAACTTAGTTGGAAAATTGAGTGAATTCAAATCTTCTAAAAAAGGATATTTAAAGAGATAATGCTATCTAATAACATAACCCGTAGCTATCAACTGGAAGGTACTAAACTATCTAATCTTAAAAAAATCTGAAAAAATACATCAGTAACTATCTTATATATTGACACTTACCTTGAATAAATTGTATTTTATTGTTATTTCTTTAATAATTAAATGTTAAACATTAAACAAATATTAAGATATTCAGGTTGGTACATTGAATTTAAATACAAATAGAAAATTTTATGATTGGCACAATTAGCATTAAAGAAATCAAACAATTCAACTCCAGTAAAATCGAGATAGTTGAAGGTCGATCCACAGCTATTATTACTGCGACTAAAAACTACATCGTGATAAATGATTTTAAGGAGGTGTTTAATTATCTGGGTGAGATTATCAAAGATCAAAAAATAAAAAAACTGGTATTTGACAAAAGAAAGCTAACTGTTTTCCATCAACCTTCTATGGAATGGTATTATACGGAATGGAAAGAAGAAATGTACGATCTGGGTCTCAGGTCACACAGAAAAATTTTACCTAACGATGATTTTTTCAAGATGGCTGTAAAAACAGCAAAAGAAGATATAAACAAAAAATTTCCGAATGGAAAATATACATTGATGGATATCCAGTATCGGGATACGTTAGAAGAAGCAATTGAAAACTAGCTGCATATAATTATATTTATAAAAGGTTCTGAGTACTATTGATCAGGACCTTTTTATATTGTGAAAAACGTGTATTATATAAGTTACAACATAATTTAAAAAGGTTTTTGAACCGTTGGATTCACATATTTACATATCTTTTTTCTTTTCGATGAAAAATAAAAGAGTAATCCATTTTTAACGTTCAGGAAGCATTTATTGAACTCTGATCCAAAATATTTCCATTCACTTCTTGCTCTGAATACTTGGCACTGATTTAGCTTTTTAGCCTATGAAACAAAAAATATATCATGAAATAAGATAGTTCAAACACTTCTCAAAATGTATTACATTTTAGCTTTTACCTGGAAAAAGAACCTAAATTTGAATTTTTAGACATGTTTTTAGAAATTGGAGAATATAGCGTCAGTGATCATAACATTCAATCTGACAGAGGAAGTCTCTACATATCTCATCTGAAAACAGATGTTGAAGCTGAATATGGCATAGAGGAATAATTTTCAAAATGGTTGATATTTAGTATTAACCTACCATGTCCAAACTGTAAAATAGATGTTTGCAGGTATGTTTTTATATGTAAATAGAGGTGAATTGAACTTCTTGTTTTTAAAATAGATTTAGTATCTTAAGCATAAACGATATTTTTTATTAAATACATTCTGATATGAAAACCGCATTTATTACCGCCATTTTTTTATTCAGCTCTTCATTCCTGCTGGCACAATGTGATAATTCCTATTATCCGATGGATGAAGGAACTACCTGGGAAATAACCAATTATGACAAGAAAGATAAGCCCCAGGGTAAGTCTATCAATACCATAGTATCCAGCTCTGAGTCAGGTAATGGTTATGAAGCTGTCGTTGGAACAAATCTTTTTGATGATAAGGATAAACCGATTACTGAAGGAGAGTATACAATTACCTGTGAGAACGGGGTTATTAAAATTGATTTACAGGAATTTCTTCCCAGCAGTATCATGGATGCCTATGAAAGTATGGATGTAACATTCGAAGGTGACAATCTTGAGTTTCCGGGTGATTTATCAATCGGTCAAACACTGCCGGAAGCCTCCGGTAAAATGACAGTTCAAATGACTGAGGGAGCCATGGCGATGTCAACAGAAATGGATTTCACCTATGCAGACAGAAAAGTAGAAGCAAAAGAAAGCATTGAAACACCAATTGGAAATATCGAATCCTTTAAGATATCACAAACGATCATCACTACTATATCTATGATGGGAATGAATCGAACTTCTGAATATATTTCCGTTTCATGGATGGCTCCTAAATATGGAATGGTTAGGACAGAAAGCTACAATCAAAAAGGTAAATTGATCGGGTATAGCTTGCTAACTTCCTTTGAAGAAAAGTAGAAATAACAAAGAAGATTTTAGGCATACTTCTTCATCGTCTCGATGATAGCAATAAGCAAGGCGAGTTTATCAGGGTTATCTTTGAAATTGTACCTTAGTTGAAAGTTTCGGTTGTCTCTTGTGAAAATATCGAGGTGAGTCATGTACTTATTGATTACCAATAAATTATAATAATTAAGTTCAATATTGTTTTCATCTTCGGTTAGATGAATCTTGCATTCGGTAAGATACAGATCACCATTGAACTGATTGATTACATCCTGTTCTTCTGATAGTTCAATGAGCTCAATGTCTTTAATAATCAGGAAAGTCTTTAAATTCTCGAATTTTGGATTTTTTGCTACTGAACTATCATTAGTCTTTATCTCAAATTGAAGTAGATCTTTACCCTGAAGTTTAAATACCTCTTCAGCAAGTCTGTTTTTCCAGTTTTCTAATTCTTTTTTCTTCTCCGCTTCACGTTCGTTATGTTTTTGAATATTTCGTCTAATAAGAATCACAACTCCAGCTATAACTCCTGACAGTATGATAAACACAATTAGAAAATCAGGATCTATTTTGTTCATTATAACACCAATGTTGAATCATCAAAATCAAATCTAGGCAAATAATCACCATCGACTGTATTTTGCTTTTTCCTATTGCATTTAATTAACAGAATTAAAGCGTTTTATATTCCACAACTTGAAACACTATATAATAAATTTCAGTTTTCATGTAGTGGAAACTAAATATGCGCTGGTAGATCGCTCTGATTATCCAATAGTAAAATTTACCTTCACTGGTAACCGGGAAACCGAAGATAATTTTGAGGAATATTTAAGTGAACTGAGTTTTAATTATCTCAGAAAAGAACCCATTGCTGTAATTTTCGATGCAACTAAGGCTTCAACACCCAACCCAAAGTACCAGCTAAAACAAGCTCGCTGGTTAAAAGAGAATAAGACCCTGATGAAAAACTATTGCAGGGGAGTGGCTTATGTAATTAAACAACCTGCAATTAGAAATATTCTTGAATTGATCTTTAAAATCCAGAAACAACCCTGTCCCTATAAAATTGTAAGTGAACTTGAAGAAGCTAAATTCTGGCTAAATCAGCAGTTAAACTGATTTGATATCGTTTATTTGGTTTCCTCTCCTTCGTCTGTTTTTTCTTCTTCTGTATTCTCTTCTTCCTCTTTTGCTTCAAGTTCCTCTCTACTTACATGTAATTTGAAATCTTTATCCAGTTCAAATTCAAAAGTTGCGTCTTGAGATAACTCGCAAGCTGTATTTGAATGAAGTAGGACTGATAATAAGTCTTCTGCCAGAAGTTTAGTCTTCAAACTGCTTAAAGATCTTTTGGAGTGAAATTTAAACTTAAATGAATAACCTGTTTTTCTTTTTAGGTTTACATCTCTGAATTCATGGTCGGAAAGCTGATACGTTTGTGGTTTCTTTTCAGAATCCATCATTAATTTAACGATTACTGGTTTATATTTTTGCCATACATGAAAGTAATTACCCATCTTCGCAGAAGAAACAGCCATATTATAAGAAGTTTGTTTAGTTATTTAAGATAAAATTTCAAGGTTCAACAGTCAATTAAAAGGGGGTGATTTATATCACCGACTTTGACTATTACCTGCAAGTTAAGCATAATATTTCAACTAGTTTAAATCTTTATATAATTTACTTTCAGGAACTTAATGCGATCTTCTTGAATCAAAAAAATAGGGAAATTCTATCTTAAAACATTGAAATTCAAACTACTAAGATTCAATATTATGTCAGGATTTAGATATTATTATAATCGGATATAACATCCACTTACTTAATCTACTAAACTGTTAAATCCCTGTTTAAAACGTTTAATACCGATTCATATCATTACAGTCTACCTAATTCCGCTTTTGTAAAGAATTTTACAATCTCAAGCCAGCTATAGGTTAGTGTTGGCAAGCACGGTGATGGCCCGTAACATTAATTTGTCACGGGTTTTTTTATTTAATCTGTAAGCTATAGTACGATCTTAAACTTATTCTAATCATTGAATTATATCATTGAGATCATTTGAACGAAATTAATGATTCTGCTACTATAGTTTTTTTCTGTTATATTTATTACTACTGTAAAAACTAACCTAACCCGATTATGAACTTTAATACACCTTTAGAAGCATACAATTACTGGCTTTCAGACGACCCTGATTTTATTTTCCTGAGACAACCTATCAAGCGTAATTTCATTGAGTATTCAAGAAAAGACGCATATGATCAGGCATTAAACATAGCTTCTAAACTTAGAAGTCTTGGATTAAAGAAAGGAGATCACGTTGCTTTACTTTCAAAAAACTGTGCGCACTGGTTCATGGCGGATCTCGCTATTATGCTGGGTGGTTTTGTTTCGGTTCCGATTTACCCAACACTTGACAAGGAATCTATCAATACAATCCTGGTTCACAGCGAATCTAAAGCAATAATTGTAGGTAAACTAGATAATTACGAGCAGCAAAGGACAGGTGTTCCCTCGGATTTACATAGAATAGGAGTTGAGCTTTATGATACGCATGAACAACATTCATGGGAAAATATCATAAAAGAAGACCTGCAAAAGATTGAGCCGGATCCTCAAAATCCTGATGATTTGATTACGATAATGTACACTTCAGGAACTACAGGCAACCCAAAAGGTGTAATGCATAAAGTGAGTTCCTTCAATCTGGTTACTGACACTGCAAAGGATACTCTTAAAATACCTAAAAACTGTCGTTATTTTTCATACCTGCCGCTTTCACATATTGCAGAACGAATAGGGATAGAAATGATATCCATATATGTAGGAGGGACCATAAGTTTCCCCGAATCTTTAGATACTTTCGGTGAAGACCTTGCATCTGTCAATCCTATCTTTTTTATAGGAGTACCGCGGATCTGGCAAAAATTCCAGGAGAAAATACTTGAAAAATTCCCCCAGAAAAAACTCGATACCCTTATTTCGTTGCCCTTACTCGGAAATATTATTAAAAAGAAAATTCGCCAAAAGTTGGGCCTAAACCTGGCAACTCATTGCTATACCGGAGCTGCACCTATAGCTGTTAGTCTTCTGGAATGGTTTGACCGCTTAGGAATCAATATTTTGCAGGGCTATGGTATGACTGAGGATTGTATTCTTTCGCATTTCAATATTATCGGTACTAACAGGTTTGGAACAGTAGGTAAAACGATGCCCGGAGCCAAAGGTAGATTGTCTGAAGAGGGTGAGGTTCAGATTAAAAGTGATGCGTTGATGGTGGGTTATTTTAAAGAGAAGAAAAAAACCGCTGAGATGTTTACCAAAGATGGGTTTTTGAAGACTGGTGATATAGGTGAATATGATCATGATGGATATTTGTCCATTACGGGAAGGATAAAGGATCAGTTCAAGACAGATAAAGGAAAATACGTCACACCATCACAAATAGAAATGTTATTATCCAAAAATACCGATATCGAACAGGTTTGTGTGGTCGGTATGGGTATTGCACAACCAATAGCTTTAATTGTTCCTTCGGAAGCTGGAAATGCAAAGGATAAAACACTCCTTGAGTCTTCATTGTTGAGAACTTTTGATGAAATCAACCCAACCTTAATGGCACATGAAAAACTTGCAAAGGCTGTCATCATGAAAGAGCAATGGACTGTTGATAATGGGTTGATGACTCCATCCATGAAGGTAAGAAGACCCAGGGTAGAAGCGATCCATCAGGAAATGTACAAGACCTGGTTTGACCATGAGGAACGGTTGGTATATGAATAACCGATTCAGCTGTTATTGTTTAATTACTAGTCCAGAGAAGGAGGTTTGAAACTATACAGCTACATTTTGATCCACGGGTTTGGTTATAATTTTATCCGCAATTTGCCTTGCCTGTTTGATTCGGTCCGGAATACCTATTCCGTTTCTAATATTTCCAGCTAGTATCAAGCCCGGGTAATTATTTTCTATAGATTCTATCGCTTCAAAGCGTTTTCCGGAAGTAATTTCATATTGCGGAATAGCTTTCCTGTATTTATAAATCTTTATGAAATCGGGCTTTTTAGTAGTTTCAAGTGTTTCAAAAATCTCCGAGACAGCAATATCCCTAAGTTCATCATCAGTTTTATCAATAAAATCTGTCTTCCGCATGCCGCCCATGAAAATGGATAATATCTCTCCTTTTTCAGGAGCTCTGTTACTGAACAATGAGGAAGGAAACAGAATTCCTAATGCCCGTCTATTTTCTCTGGATGGAATAAGCCCTCCAAATGCCCTTAACTCTTTACCTTCCCAATTTTTATAGCAGGCAACCGCCTGAACTACTGGGGCATATCGTAGTGCTGTGATGGGTTTAAACTTCTCAGCGGGCACAAATGGAAGTATGTCCATCAATTGCTCTCCATTGATGGTTGTAACAACACTATTTGAGAAAATAGTGTTGTTTTTCCCTTCCATAGAGTCGTAAGAAGTGTAATAGGTATCTTCGAGTTTTGTTATTTCCAGATTTTCAATTCCCAGTTTTATATTTTCATTTCCAATTTTATCACATAAGGCAGCAACCAGGTTTTTAAAGCCACCCTTAACAGAAAAAACATCTTTTGTTACTCTGCTTTCCAGCTCTGTTTTAGGTTCTTTTTTCTTAGCTATTGCACCTTTGATAAAGCTACCGTAGTTCCGTTCCAGGTTATAAAGTTTGGGTAATGCATATCTGGTAATGAGATTCTTAGGATTACCTGCATAAATACCTGAGATAAAAGGATCTATGGCGTAGTTTAGGAAGCTTTTTCCCAATCTTCTAACAACTAAATCAGCTACATTTTCATCCGGGTTATTTCCTGGTTTTCTAAGGGGTTCACCCAAGATTCTGAATTTATCTTTCAATGAAAAAAGAGGGGTAGTAACAGCAGACAATAGGCCTGTAGGTAGTGCATTCCATTTTCCATTTTTCCAGATCCATCTATACTTTGACTTAGGATCTGCGATTTCAACCTCTATTTTATCGCCAAGGTCATCCAGTAGTTCGACTAGTTCGGTACTGCTGATTATTCCTGAATTAGGGCCGGTTTCAAAAACAAATCCATCTTGTTCTACAGTAGTCATAACACCCCCGGCATGGTTTGATTTTTCGAGGACTGTTACGTTTTTACCCGCTTTTTTCAGGTAGTAAGCTAAAGTTAATCCGGTAATTCCGGAACCTACAATTGTGATTGAATTATTTGCAGTTGTCATGATTGAAACTTCATCTAGAGTTGATCTTCTGTTTTATTTGGTAACAATTTGGCCATTTTCCGCTCCAAAAATCATGATACTTACCAACTAAAAAGTTGATATTCCACAGGATTGTTGATATCAAATCCAAATTATCATTGCTAATTTTTATGATACCAAAAGCTGTTATCAAATAAGCGTTTAGATAAATAGACTTCACGAACATGTGACTTTTCCTATATGTCTCGTCTAGGTTTTATAAAACTTATTTAAGACATTGTCAGGTTCATATTCCTATAAAGCATACTTTTTAGCTGAGTCCATTTCTGTATTAGAATACATGCAGAATATCGACGATAAACCACTATTTTTAAATAAAACAGAAGCCTATTATCTTATCAGCAAGACAAGTTTTTATTACATTCTTAATTACGGCGCTATAGTTTTTTGCAATGTCTACGAAGAAGAAGAGAAAAAACTCATTGGCTCCTTTATAACCCTCCCGAAAAATAGGACTGCTTAAAACACGAATTATTTAAATTTGAAGCAGCACTTATGAAAAAAAGTAAACACAGTGAAAGTACGATTGTAAAAGCGATCAAAGAACATGAATCCGGTCGAAGCACCAAGGAGATATGCAGAGAGTTGGGTATCCACCCGGGAACATTTTACAGTTGGAAGAAAAAGTATTCAGGCATGGATAGTCTTGAGCTGAGAAGACTCAAGGAGCTTGAAGAAGAAAACAGGAAGCTCAAGCAGATGTACGCAGATTTGGCATTAGATAACAAAATGCTTAAAGATGTACTTTCAAAAAAGTGGTAGGTTCTGGTGAACGCAAAACCATGGTTAGTTATTTGCGAGAATCCTATCAAGTAAGTATCACCAGAGCCTGTAAAGCCATCAATTTTTCTAAATCCATGTACTATTTTGAGTCTGTAAAGGATGACAGTGAAGTGGTTGCAAAACTAGAAGAGTACACTTCACTCTATCACCGAGAGGGACAGGATGCTTAATATTTACGGATCCGTAATGAGGGACTAACCTGGAATTACAAACGGGTAAGAAGAGTCTATTTGATGATGGGGCTCAATCTACGACGTAAAGCAAAGAAAAGGCTTCCTAAGCGGGTGAAACGACCTTTGGTTGTACCCGAAAGTCCCATGTAGGTAACTGTTGTTTACATACTTAAAATTACGTCTGAAACAACCTTAGCGATTATATTTTTAAATGACTTTGGTCAAGGTCTAAAATGATATTTAAAGGTTAAAATCTAAGGGAATCTTATCAATACTAGTAGTTCTTTTATTCAACAGATTCCCCTACGTGCCCTGTTTTTTACGACAGGTGGATTCCTTATGGGAATTCGGGTCTGTCCCGACCGTAGTGTCGGGAGAATGACGTAAAGCAGAAACCTCATCCTCCTGACGCTTCGGTCCGGACAAATGAGCCGACGAAGGAGGCGTGAGGATCTCATCAATACTAGTAGTTCTTTTATTCAACAGATTCCCTTATGTACCCTGTTTTCTACCACTGCAGCACAATAGACAATCCATAGTTCACCCATAGTTCACCCATAGTTCACCCATAGATAAACAACAGAAAGACAATAGAATACCCCCGCTTCGTTCCTCATCGGGCAGGCTAGTACACATTTCCCTCAATTTTCTCAAATTAATAACCTATTTTGAAGGAATAAACAAATTCACATGATTCAGTCATACAAACAGAAACCTCAAATTGAAGATCACTACGATGCTATACTCATAGGTTCGGGTATGGGTTGTCTGACTACTGCTGCCTGTCTCAGCAAGGAAGGACAAAAGGTATTGGTACTCGAACGACATTATACCGCGGGAGGATATACCCATGTTTTTAAGCGTAGAGGATATGAATGGGATGTTGGGATTCACTACATCGGTGAGGTAGGCAAGGAGAACGGGGTATTACGAAAGATGTTCGACTATGTATCTGACAAAGAGCTGAAATGGGCAGATATGGGGGAGGTATATGATCGAATTGTGATAGGTGAGAAAACTTATGATTTCCCGAAAGGTGTGGACAACTGGAAAAAAGCTATGAAGGGTTATTTCCCGGAAGAAGTATCAGCCATTGATCGGTATGTAGAACTGGTCTTTGAAGTTTCAAAAGCAAGCAGGGAGTATTATAGTGAAAAGGCGATGCCGGATATTATTCAGAAATTGAAAGGAAAAAGTATGCGCAAAAAATACCTGGAGTATGCGGGTAGAACCACGCTGTCTGTTTTGCAGGAACTCACTTCCAACCAGGAACTCATCAAAGTTCTCACCGGTCAATATGGTGACTATGGATTGCCTCCGGCAAAGAGCAGCTTTGCTATGCATATTTCCATATCCAAGCATTACTTTGGAGGGGGGTATTTTCCGGTGGGAGGTTCCTCCCGAATCGCAGAAACCGTCGATAAAGTGATCGAAAAGAGCGGCGGGACTATCCTGACTAATGCGGAAGTAGATAAAGTCCTGATTGACAGTAATAAAGCTATTGGTGTTAAAATGAAAGACGGAAAAGAATTCCTCGCCAAGATCGTTATTAGTGGCACCGGGATCATGAATACCTATCAAAAACTTCTTCCACAAAATACGATTGCAAAGCACAGCCTGGATGCTAAGCTTGAAAAGCTAAAACCCTCTGCAGCGCATGCCTGCTTATACATTGGTTTGAACGGAACTCCGGAAGATTTAAATCTACCCAAAGCCAACTACTGGATATATCCGGATGACCTCGATCATGACGGTTGTGTAGAAAGGTATGAAAAGGATCTCGATGCACCTTTTCCTGTGGTTTACATATCCTTTCCAGCATCTAAAGATCCGACCTGGAATGATCGTTACCCGGGTAAAAGCACGATTGATATCATCACCGTGATGCCGTTTGATATTTTCGAAAAATGGAAAGATACCAAATGGAAGAAAAGGGGAGATTCATACGAAGAATTAAAAGAGAGGTTTACCAATCGATTGCTGGAGGTATTGTATGAGAAGGAACAGCAGGTAAAGGGTAAGGTTGACTTTTACGAGCTATCCACACCCGTAACTACCCGGCATTTCATGAATTATGAACGGGGAGAACTATATGGAATCGATCACGATCCGGAAAGGTATCATCAGCGATTTTTGCAACCCAGAACACCGATCAAGAACTTCTATCTCACGGGTCAGGACATTGTCACTGCAGGCGTTGCCGGGGCGTTGTTTGCGGGATTTTTGACGACTTCGGCTATTTTGAAAAAGAATATCATTAAGGACAGGTTGTTTGGGGGTGGGTGACATCGGACCTCTCGATACAGCCTGATATATTCATCAGGCCACTCGAGGTCCTTGGGTACTGCAAAGCAGACCCGTCATTCCCCGAATTTACGGAGCAGAGCGGAGTAAATTCTAGGGGAATCTCAATGAAATTTGCAGTTTAAATTTAACATATGCATCTACGTAACCTGCTATTAAATTCAGGTAGGTATAGTGATATAAATACTCAATAAATAACTATATTACACCAATAGTATGATTATGGATGTAAATAAGTCAATCCCATGAAAACAATCAGGAAAACCGTGACTTTCACAGAGCAACAGGATAAATGGATTAAGCAACAAATAGAATCTGGTGATTTCACCAATGACAGTGAATATTTAAGACATCTGGTTCGCCAGGATCAATCTAAAAACATTGATTTTCTCAGATTAAAATCAGAAATCCAAAAAGGTATAGACAGTGGTGTGAGTGAAAAAGGAATACAGGATATAATGAAAGAAGTGGAAAGTAGGATGAAAAAGGATGGGCGATTATAAACTATCTATTGAAACTGAAAATGATATTTCTTCGATTTATGAGTATGGAATTCAGGAATATGGATTAGAAAATGCTCAAAGCTATATCTTAGGTCTCGATCAATTATTTCAAATTTTAGTTGAAAACCCTGACATGGGTTGGGATGCTTCTGAGTTTTCACCCTTCTTAAAAAGATTTACGTATCGATCGCATATCGTTTTTTATAAAAGAATGGATCTGGATATTTTTATTGTAAGAGTACTACATCTTAGTATGGATTATAAAGGGTATTTGTAGTTCTCAGGCATCAGGCCTCTCAATAAAGTCTGATTGCAGCATCAGGCACTCGAGGTCCTTGGGTACTGCAAAGCAGAACGTGATTCCCCTCTTGCAGAAACGTCATTCCCCGAATCTAAAGGAAGGAATTAGCGAGGGCATTCTAGGGGAATCTTATTAAAGATCGCTTTTCTACACGATACAACAGATTCCCCTAGGATTTTTTTATGAAAAATCCGGAGAATGACGTAAAGCAGAATGTCATTCCCTTTTGCAGACCCGTCATTCTGAGCCGACGAAGGAGGCGTGAGGATCTCATAAATACTTGAAGTTGCATTTAATTCAAAAGATTCCCCTACGTGCCCTGTTTTCTACTACAGGGGAATTCCTAAAGGGAATTTGGACCTGTCCCGACCGTAGTGTCGGGAGAATGACGTTTCCAATTCAGATTCCCCTATTTCTGTACGTCATTTCCTGAATTAGTGTAGCGCAGCGAAGATAATTCTAAGGGAATCTCTTAAATACACTTCAAAAG
>CAYTFO010000051.1:0-11738 GCA_964437135.1 uncultured Roseivirgaceae bacterium
CTACAAAAATGCTTTTCACTTCTTAAATGAATTTAACATCTACAGAGATAGTATTACTAATGCTGATTTAATTCGTAAGCTTGCTGAAGCAGAAAAAGTATATCAATTAAACCAAAAACAAATTGAAATAGATTTACTGGAAATTCAAAAAAGAAATCAACAGATAGTGACTATCTCGATTGCTGCTATACTTTTCATCTCAATTATTGCTTCTTTTTTCATTTACAGAAACTACCTTCAAAAAACACGGCTTTCAAAAGAGCTTGCCTCTCAAAAACAAAAATTGGAGGAACTTAATAACACGAAAAGTAAGTTATTCTCTATCATCTCACATGATCTTCGCGGACCGGTCCATGCATTTCATGGGGTATCCAGAATGATTAAGTATTTTGTGAATTCTAAAAATACAGATCAATTAATTCCCCTTGCTGAAGAAATCGACCAGTCTGTTGACAGGCTATCCAGCTTATTGGACAACCTTTTGAACTGGGCTGTTCAGGAACAGGACGGAATCCCCTATAATCCGGAGAAAATCAACTTAAACTCAACATTCAAAAATTTAACAGGAATACTTGTGAAGGTTGCAGCGGTAAAAAATATCAGAATTGACCTGGATATCCCACAAGATCATTGGATATACGCTGACAAACCAACAACGGAAACCATATTTAGAAATCTACTCTCTAATGCATTGAAATTCACACCTGATGGAGGTAATGTTTCAATAAAAACATCTCAAATAGATAATGAAATACAAGTTAGTATTTCAGATACTGGTATTGGGATTCCTCAGCAAAAATTAGACAGATTATTTGAGGTTTATGATAAAAAGAGCACTTATGGTACGGGTGGTGAAAAAGGCCTGGGTTTGGGGCTTCAACTTGTAAATGAATTTTCTAATCTGAATAAAGCGAGAATTCAGGTTTCGAGTATTACAAAAGAAGGAACTACTTTCTCCTTATTTTTTAAATCCTCAAAACATGAAGTTGTAGAAAAGGTTCATTAAATTGATCGTGGATAGTGAACCAATGGAAATTAGAAAATACTTTTTCTATACGATTGTCCTTTTTCTTTCAACAATAGCTAGAGGGCAGAATCAAAACTATATTGATAGCTTAGTTTCTGTATATGAATCCTCCAATGATACTCAAATCAAGCTTCAGGTACTAAGTGAATTATGCTCTGAGCAGTCAGGTGCTGATAAACGTATTGAGTTTGCAGGTGTCCTACTAGAACTTGCTGAGAAAAATCGTGAGATCAAATACACCCATTACGCTAATCTCCAATTGGGAATTGGATATAGACTAAAGGGAGATTTACCTTCTGCACTTAAATATTTACTTAATTCAGTCCAAATTGCAGATCAGCTTAAAGACGAAAAGCTAAAAGGCCAGTCTTTTGGTGAAATCTCCACAACCTATGCCAGTCAGAGAGATACTAAAAACTCAGTAAACTACATGAATAAAGCAATCGCTATTTTCAGAAATAGCGAGGACAAAAAAAACCTTGTAGTTGCTTTGATGAATACAGGCTATGATTATTACACAATCAACCAGTATGATTCATCACTTTTATATTACAATGAAGCTGAAAACATAGTCCCCTCTTTAAATGAAACATATAAAAGAAAAAACTCATTATTAGCTTATATCAGGGGGAACAGAGGTATAACATGGCTGGCAATTGATAAAGACAATGAAGCAATCACCGAGATATCTAACTCAATAGAATATCTGAGATCAATAGATGATGAATATGCAGTGGCAGATTTTCTTATCTTTTTAGGTAAAGCATACATAAAATCAGGTCAGAAAATTAAGGCAAAAGAGGCTGCCCTGGAAGCTGTAGAAATTTCTAAAAAACTTAATATCAAAGAGCAACAACGTGATGCCTCTTTCCTTCTTTATCAGATTGCATTTGATGATGGTAATTCAGACGATGCCCTTTCGTTTTATCAGGATTAC
This sequence comes from uncultured Roseivirgaceae bacterium, assembly GCA_964437135.1. GTDB lineage: Bacteria > Bacteroidota > Bacteroidia > Cytophagales > Cyclobacteriaceae > CAYTFO01. The sequence continues at coordinate 1,965 of CAYTFO010000051.1, forward strand.
ATAGGATTCAGGGATAGTATTGAAAACAACAATGTTATACGTCAAATGACAGAGCAAAGGGCAGCTTATGAGATAGGTTTGAAACAGAAGGAAGTCGATTTACTTGCTGCACAAAAAAGAATTCAAACTATTGTTTTAATTGGTGGTGCAATCATATTACTTGTTGCAATCATTAGTGCATTCATTGTTTATGGTTATTACAAACAAAAGAATAAACTATATAAAATTCTTGAGTTACAAAAACAGGAACTTGAGCGAGTAAGCAAAACGAAAGATAAATTCTTTTCAATCATTTCTCATGATATGAGAGGGCCCATTCATGCCTTTCATGGGATATCAAGAATCATCAAGTTCCTTGTAACCACAAAAAATACGGACGAATTGATTTCACTTTCCTATGAAATAGATAAATCAGTTGATAAAATAACCATGCTATTGGATAATCTACTAAGTTGGGCGGTTCAGCAACAGGGACAAATACCATTTAACCCTAAAAAACTACACTTAAATCCTATCCTAAATAATCTCAAGGATACATTTAATTACATCGCACAGGCAAAAGATATAACAATGAATTTACAGCTGGAACATGATTTTTATATTCATGCAGATAAAAATATGGCTGAAACTATCTTCAGAAACATACTTTCCAATGGGATAAAGTTCACACCTGATCGAGGTAAGATTAATATAAAATGCAGCCGGGTGGATAATATGGTTTCTATTGAGTTTCAGGATTCTGGTGTAGGAATGAAGGAAAGTCAATTAAACAGTCTCTTTGAAATCACTGAGAAGAAATCAACGTTCGGTACCCAGGGAGAAAAGGGATTAGGAATTGGCCTGGCACTTGTGAAAGAGTTTACGGAAAGAAATCAGGGTAAATTAGAAATAAATAGTAAACCCAGAGAAGGGACTATTGTTACTGTTTCATTCAAGGGAGAGGTTGCAGAAAAAATAAAAGAAAAAATCTAAAATAAATCCCTAATGGCATTCGCCAAATCTTCAGGATTCTGCAATGCGGTTTTTGTTACAAACTTATCAACATAGTTTCCAGCTCCTTCCGGCTCTGTAAGGTATCCTGAAATTAAAATAACTTTTGGTCTTTTCTTAAGTGTACTCAACATCTCAAATCCATCCAGAAAAGGCATTTGATAATCAAGAAGAACCAAATCTGGTTCATATCTGGCAATAGCTAGTGCTCCCGTCACTGGGTTCACGTAAGTCCCCATAATATCAATACCTCCCAATTGTTCACAATAGCTCTCTATCAGGCTTAGGAATAAGGGGTCATCATCTATAGCTACACAGGAAATCATTTTTCAAAAATAACAAGTATTTAAATTATGCAGGAATAATTATCTTGATATTTAAACCTGAAGGATCAATGTTTGAAGCTTTTATTTCCCCATTATGTTCCATGATAGCCTTTGCTGCAAGAGACAACCCTAAACCAACATGATTGGGCCTGGTTGTAAAGAATGGTTCAAAAATCTCGGTGACTACATTTGGATCAATACCCAGGCCATTATCAGTTATATTGATTTCAACATATTCTCCTTTAGACTTAGCATCTATCTTTATTTTTCCATTGTCAGAATCAATGGCCTGAAGAGAATTTAGAATGTTATTAATGAGTGCCTGATTAAATTTGGCTGGTATACAATGTATCGAAAGATCTTTATCAAAATTGAATTCGAATATACTTCTATCCCATATTTCGGATTTCAATATGCTCATTATTGCTTCAAGATTATCCTCAAAAAGTATTTCAGAAAGGTTTTTTTGAGAGTCCTTCGTAAAATACTTTAAATGATCCAGTATCCTGGAAGTTCTTTTGGACCCAGTCTGGATATTTTTAATGAGCTCTTCAGTTTCTTTCAACAAAAATTCATAATCAATTTCCTCTTTTCTTCTATCTATTTCATTTGATAGTTTTATTAGATCTCCATTTGATTTTTCCTTATCATATTTATTTAAAAAATCATCTGCCAATTTTTGAACTTCCTGCAATTCTACCAAGTTCTTATTTAAACTATGAGCACACCCATTTATAAAATTAATTGGGTTGTTTAGCTCATGCGCAATACCTGAACTTAAAAACCCTAAAGTTGCCAGTTTCTCCGATTCTATAAGTTTTGATTGGGCATTCCTCAGATCCTCAAGGGCATTCCTCAGCTGATCGTTTTGGCTTTGCAATTCACTTGTTTTTTCTTTGACTTTCTGTTCTAACTCCTCTTTCTGGTTGGATATGATTTTCAAGTTTTCTTCCTGTGACTGGATCAATTTGAATCTAAGCAAGTCAATTCTTTTTGCAACCCCGATTGCTAAAAAGATCATTTCAATAGAAACACCCAATTCCAGAGAGTTTTTCAAGAATAAATTGTCACTTGAAAACAGCCCATAATTATTGGCAATATATAAAGCTGAACCTATTGCCAAAAATGAAAAACTTATCAGGTAATACTTAGCCGGACGTGAATTAAACTTAGAAAATATATAAGCTGAAGTGGGTATAATAACTATTATGAATAATAAAGCACCCGTTTCTATTATCTGAATGGCAAGACTGTTAAAGCCAATAAGTGAAACGAAAGTAGCCACAATTGAATTTAACACCAGTACCCATACCAATTTATTAATTGAGGGGGTAAACTTTTTAAGCTTTAAAAAATGAATACTAAATAGCCCAGCTGTAAAAGCAACTGTAGTTTCAATTATGGCGGAATAATTATTTAACCAGGGTATTTCAGGAAATAAGTAGAAGGTCAAAAAACCATTTACTTTCAAAATAGAAAAAATAGCAGTGAAACTATAAATAGAATAAAAAAGATAACCTTTCTCCTTTAAACTAATAAATATTTTAAAATACAGAATCGAAAGAGAAACTATGACTCCCAGCGAAAAAAATCCAATAATTAGTTCATTAGCAATCGCAGGATAAATTCCTTTTTCGTCGAAAAATTTAAAATTGGTTACAAAACCATCATCACTTTCCAGACGAAGCAAAACTGTTCTGTTTTTTGAATTATCACCTGATACTTTAAAAAAGAAAAATGGCGATTTCAATTCACGAGAATCTGGTGGAAACAGAACTCCGGTTGTGATATTCTTAACAAGTATATCTTTCTCAAATAGATAATAGCTTATTTCTTTAAATCTTGGATTTGTAACTTCGAAATATGAAATATCCTGATTCTTTGGGATTTCTATTTTAACCCAAACCGGACCTTTTTGATATCCAAGTTTCAGGGGCTCATTACTTTCGTTCAGCACATATTCAGAAAGTTCATACGCGCTAGAATATGTCAGAATTTCTTCTGGTGCCTGAATGTAATAATGGACATCAAATTCTTTAGATTCTGACGAAAAAAAGGTGCTCACATATAAAAAAAACAATATGTAGCGAATGTGATTCAAATAATTTAGATGTTTGTTTAAATATATTCTTAGAAACTAAGATTTGTTAAATAATTTCGCTGTATGTCCAAAAAACTACTTGTATCGTGGAATGTAAATGGCATTCGAGCCATATTAAAAAAAGACTTTCTTGAGGATGTGAAACAAATGAACCCGGATGTTCTTTGCCTACAGGAAACAAAGGCGCAACCGGCAGATGCTGAAAAGTCACTTGCTCAGGTAGAGGGCTATCATGTATATTTCAATTCATCTAAAGCAAGAAAAGGATATTCCGGGACTGCAATACTGACCAAAGAAAAACCAATTGAGGTTCATAATGACATGGGCATAGAAGAGCATGATCAGGAAGGAAGAGTTATTACTGCAGAGTTTGAGAATTATTTTCTGGTGACGGTTTACACTCCTAATTCAGGCAATGAATTGGTTCGATTGGACTACAGAACTCAATGGGATGAAGCATTTAAAGATCACGTAGTTTCATTGAATAATAAAAAACCTGTAATTATTTGTGGAGACCTCAATGTAGCACATGCAGAAATTGATATTGCCCGACCCAAAGCAAATTACAATAAATCAGCCGGATACACGCAAACAGAAATTGACGGACTTGACAATTTGCTTTCGGAAGGTTTTATAGACACTTTTCGTCATCTTTATCCTGAACAAGTAAAATATAGTTGGTGGAATTATAGATTTAAGGCTCGGGAAAGAAATGTAGGCTGGAGGATTGACTATTTTCTGATAAGTGAAGAAATGAAAACTCAACTTCAGGAAGCGTATATATTTAATGAATACTTTGGTTCAGACCATTGTCCCGTTGGAATTGAAATAAATTCTTAATTCAATAAAGATTACAAACATGTACATGTTATCTTCTGTTTTGATTATATAACTCAAGATAACAATGAAAAAGAATATTTTAACCTTAATTATCGTTCTCCTTGTTTATGGCTCATCATTTGCTCAATTCGAAAATAAAAAATGGGTTTTGGGTGGATCTATTTCTACAAATTTTTCAAATACAAAAGATCAGGATAATAGTCGTTCATTTTATGACATCACACTTGTTGATGGTTATGCTCTGAATGAAAGTTTGGTGATAGGTATTATTGCTTCATTTTCCAATTCCAGTAATGAATTCACAGGTATTAGTACGAACGCCAACTCCAGTGTCACCAATTTTAGTGTTGGTGCTTTATATCGAAAATACTGGACTCTGAAAGAAAATCTTTATTTCTTCTCTCAGGGATATATAGTTTATACAACAGGAAACACAGAGAGGACAGCAAATTGATTTGAGACTTCTTCTTCTTTGTCTGGATTTTCAGTTGCTATCACACCAGGGGTTTCCGTAAGGCTTACAGATTGGATGCTTGTCGATCTATCGTTAGGAGGATTCAACTACAATAGGATTACTGACAAAGATGATGAGGATCCTGACAATGTAACTACTGAATCAAGTTTCTCTTTTATTGTAAACCAGCCATCTCTTGGTGTTATCTTTTGTTTTTGAAAATTACTGGTCATTAAATAAGTTGATTTTTATTACGGACTAATATACTTTCTATATTTGCAGCGAATAAAAATTAACCCATGGAATTAAAAAGAATACCCCTTCATGACACCCATGTTCAAATGGGTGGTAAAATAGTCCCATTTGCAGGTTATGAAATGCCTGTTAGATATTCCTCAGACAAGGAAGAACATATAGCTGTGAGAGAAAATGTTGGTGTTTTTGATGTATCTCACATGGGTGAATTTTTCGTGACCGGTTCAAATGCTCTGGATTTGATACAGAAAGTAACCACAAATGATGCTTCAAAACTTGTAGATGGTCAGGCACAATACTCTTGTTTTCCAAATGATAAAGGAGGGATCGTTGATGATTTGATTGTCTATCGCTTTGGGCGCGAAAAATATATGTTGGTTGTAAATGCCTCAAACATTCAAAAAGACTGGGATTGGATCAATTCACAGAATAGCATGAACGCTGATCTCTCCAATAATTCTGATGACTATAGCCTTTTCGCGGTTCAGGGACCCAAAGCAGTTGAAGTTGTTCAAAAACTAACTGATATCGATCTTAACAGTATTAAGTTTTATCATTTTACAGAAGGTAAGCTTGCAGGAGTCAATAATGTGATAATCTCAGGTACAGGTTACACAGGGGCAGGTGGATTTGAATTATATGTCAAAAATGAAGATGCCAAAAAAGTCTGGGATGCATTGTTTGAGGCAGGCGAATCATTCAACATCAAGCCCGTCGGACTTGGAGCCAGGGACACACTTCGATTAGAAATGGGATACTGCTTATATGGCAATGATATAGACGATACGACATCTCCGATTGAAGCCGGACTAGGATGGATCACTAAGTTCACAAAAGATTTTATCAATAAAGATCAAATACAGTCACAAAAAGAAAATGGAGTAAGTAAAAAACTTGTAGGTTTTGTGATGAATGATAAGGGCATTCCAAGAAAAGATTATCCGATTATGGACCTCGAAGGAAACGAGATTGGAATTGTTACTTCAGGAACAATAAGTCCATCGTTAAATTATGGAATCGGTCTTGGATATGTAAAGAAGGAATTTTCTAAATCCAATACTGAAATATTAATCCAGGTTAGAAATAAACAATTAAAAGCAACAGTAAGCAGACCTCCATTTCTGAAATGAATAATATTGAAGTTTGCTTAACTCCGGATCTAATCATTCAACATGAACTGAGCGACAAAATTGTTGTAGTTGTCGATATATTCAGAGCAACTTCCTGTATTGTGAGTGGGTTATCAACAGGCATAGCTGAAATATATCCGGTTGGCACTATTGAAGAATGCCTTGAAAATGGGGATAACGGGATGATAACAGCGGGTGAACGAGGTGGCCAAAAAGTATCTGAATTCGATATTGGAAATAGTCCGTTTGATTACATGCGAAAGGAATTTAAGGGAAGGCAGCTCTCTGTTACAACTACCAATGGGACAAAAGCTATAAATGAGTCAAAGGGTGCAAATGAGATTATTTTAGGAGCATTTCTGAACCTTAGTTCTACTGCTTCTTACCTGGAAAAGCAGCAAAAAGATTTAGTGATCCACTGCGCAGGTTGGAAGGGAACCCCCAACCTGGAGGACACAATTTTTGCCGGAGCATTGATAGAAATACTAAAAAATAAAAATTTTACAATAGTTAATGACTCTGCACTAATAGCTCTGAATTTATACCAATTGCATAAATATGATTTATTAAAAGCCGCATGTCAATCTTCTCACGCAAAAAGATTATCAGGATTCGGTGTTAGAAATGATATAGAATTTTGTCTGAAAATTGATGAATTCGATTCTGTTATTAAACTTCAGGAAAATAAACTTGTAGCTATATAAGATCTGACTTTTCAAGATTACTTAATTCAATCTCCAGTGCTTTAGTTGAAATTTGTACTTCCCAAAGAGAAAGTAAAAGAGACAACAATAAAAGAACAAGAGAGACTCCAAATATGTAGCTTCCTGCCTGAAGATTTTCCTGGAAAATAAAAATCATACTCAAAACACAAAAGAAAAAGCTCAATACTCCAAAGAGCTGCATATTTCTGATCAAATAAAGTCTCTTTCTTAAGTTCTTGATTTGACCAATTACAATCTTATCTTCCATGGAGCCTTTTGCTTTTAACTGACGAATCAGCGTAGCAATCGCAAGAAACCGATTGGTATAAGCAAGAAGAAGTAATGATATAGCTGGAAATAAAAGTGCTGGTGTTGTCAGGCTAATAGTCATTACTTAAGTTTAGGATTGTCCTTGTGCCGGTTTTTATCTCTAATTGATTTTTTCTCGAAATTTTTCTCTAAAGCTTCTGTAAGGTTTACTCCCGTTTGATTTGCAAGACATATAAGCACCCACATTACATCTGCCATTTCATCTCCAAGATCTTTGTGCTTATCAGATTCTTTAAAAGATTGCTCACCGTATTTTCTTGCCATTATACGGGCAAGTTCACCTACCTCCTCGGTAAGTATCGCCATGTTGGTGAGTTCGTTGAAGTATCTTACCCCAGTCGTATTTATCCACTTGTCAACTAAACTCTGAGCCTCCTCTATCGTCATGATTATTAGTTAGCCTGAAGATTCTCATTTAAATGCTTAATCTCAAAACCCTCCATTTTTATTTTGGTCAATAAAAAATCAATCCGGTCTTTCTCGGTTTTCATCAATGAATCAATATTTGGAGAAAATTCCTGAAATTTCTCATGAGGAAACTGCTTCCCAGGTTGGTAATGATCTTCCCAATACAATGCTTCAACTATTTCGTCCCCATCATAGTAGTACTTAAACTCTGCAGCTAATAAATCATCCTTTTCATTTACAAGATGACCTGAGAAGATGGGTGCATTGTTAACAAAATAAAAGTAATCTTCACGTTCAAAGTGTGTTGTGTTTATAACCCCAACCAGTTTAAGAAGGAACCCTTCATGTTGATACGCCCTGATTTTATAAAGTGAATCTCCCTCATGAAAATCATCTTCAATTATTTCTACGCGGTGATTGGCATCTATATGTCTCACTTCTTTGTTGGTACGTTCAACTAAAGGTTTCATTTCTTTACTCACTTCTGATGAACAGGAGAAAATAAAGGCTACAACTAGAATCTTAAGTGTTTTAAAGGTCATGGTGATATTATTAAGGTTGAAAGATAATGATTTCTTCAAAATCTTTTCGCCTGTATTTCCATCTATCATGAGTCCAAAGCCAATTTTCAGGATTTTTTCTGATTGCTTCTTCACTTAACTGCAAATAATCTTTAAGTACACGTAAGTCGCCTTTCGTGTAAGGAGGACGTGACATTTCTTTGAAAACAACTTTATAGTACCCTCTTTTGACACGAATTATTTCAGCAAAATAGCATGGATATTGGGTCAGGTAAGGTAAATGGATGACTCCATTATAAAATGAAGTGTCTTTACCAAAGAACTTTGCCCAAACTCTTCCTGTATTTGCTTTTGGAGGGCTTTGGTCTGCCAATAAACCTAACCCGGACAAGCCTTCCAGCTGTTTTATCTCTCTCATCCCCGTCTTGATTGATATGGGCTGTGCTCCAAATCTCACTCTTAGGTCATATATAAATTTGTCAAATTTCTTATCCTTTATCGGCTTATAAAGAGGATAAGCTGGGAAAACATTTAGTTGGGATGCTGCACAAAGCCACTCCCAATTGATCAGATGTGTGGTGAAAAATAAAATTGGAGATTTGGTGTTTCTTATTTTTTTTGTGACTTCATCCTCTACTATTTGTACCCGATCATTTATTTCCTCTGGTTTCATCGAAATCATTCTAATTACTTCAAATGCCATATCCAGAATGTTTCGATAGAATCTCCTGATGATACGAATTCTCTCTATCCGTGACATTTCAGGGAAAACAATTTTCATGTTTTTATTGACAATATTCCTCCTGTATGCAATTACTGCTATCGGATGAAGTAGTGAAGAAATTAGATATAATAAATTGAGTGGAAGCTTTGAAAGAAACCTAAATAAGATAAGAATCATTAAATAATCGCATATTCTTTAAATAAGACCAAAGATTACAATCAAGCCCAAGAGTATAAAGTAGTACTTCCTGTATTTTTTCTTGGGTTGTCCAAAGACTACATTATTAATACTGTATATCTGATATTTTTCAAAAGGTGTCTTCATTGCATACTCTACTACCTAATATAATATACGAAAAAATCAGGAAAAATGGAAAGCATTTCACTGAATTTTAAAGAACATTTAATACCTGTTCTTTAATTTTTTCAAGTTCTTCTTTCATTGCGACAACCTCTCTCTGAATTTCTGCGTCGTTAGCTTTTGAACCAATTGTATTTATTTCACGTCCAATTTCCTGGGAGAGAAACCCAAGTTTTTTACCATTCTGACCCTCCGTTGCAATGATGTCATCAAAATAATCGAGGTGGCTTTGAAGTCGTACTTTTTCTTCACTTATATCAAGCTTTTCAATGTAATAGATCAACTCCTGTTCAAACCTATTGGGATCTGCTTTTACCTTTTCTTTCAGTTCAGCTACAGATTGCTCAAGCCTTGACTTTATTCCTGCTATTCGTTTTGGGTCTAGTTCCGACACTTTTTGTAATCCAGTGCCGATCTTTTCCTTTGCTTCAACCAGAGCTTTTTCAAGCTTTTGGCCTTCTTCACGTCTAAATTGATTGCATTTATTTATTGCTTCTTCAATTGTACTCCTGATTTCTTCAAATGATATCAGCTCCTCTGCATTTTCCTGAGGGATCAATACCTGTGGTGAATGTAATGCGAGTTTGAATAATTCATCGGTAGAACTATCAGCTTTGAACGCCATTTCACT
>CAYTFO010000051.1:11748-15568 GCA_964437135.1 uncultured Roseivirgaceae bacterium
ATTTTTTATAATAAGCGTTAAAAAGTGACTCATTAATGAAAACTGGAGGATTTTCAGGATCATTGGTTTGAAATTCTACAGAAACATTGGCTTTCCCTCTTTTTAGATGGTTCTCCAACAGTGATTTTAAGCCAATCTCCCACTGACCAAATTCCTTTGGTATTTTTAAAGAAAGGTCAAAAAACTTACTGTTTAAGGTTTTAATTTCAACTTTTAAAGTGAATTTGTCAGTGGTTTTTTCGGCTGAACCGAAACCAGTCATGGAATTGATCATGGGTAGTATTTAAAAATCCAATCCTATTGAAACGGTAAATTTACCATCTTCTGCTTCAAAATCACGAATTGGTTTGGCATAATCGAACCTGACATAATAACCTAGCAATAATGTTCGAATACCCACTCCATATCCTGCCAGCCAAGGATTGCTATAATTTTTAACAGCCGCAGTGAATACATCCCTTTCATATATTATCTCTTCTTCACTTCTTTCCCTATTGAACGGAATGGCACCTGACCATGCGGACCCAAAGTCGAAGAATCCGACTAAAAAGAAATTCCTAAGAAAATTTGATGATAGTGGAGCCTGGGTGAAATATCGGAATACAGGTATCCTCAATTCTGTATTCATTACAAACACAGAACTACCATACCTCTCGTTGTAATTAAATCCTCTCAGGTTGGTTACATATTCAACAAACAGGAGGTTTGAATTATCAAGATTATTACGTACTTCCAAAGGGTCTCCTGAAACATGTTCCTTTGTTTTATTGAATAACCAGTTTGGAACTCCCCCTATTAAGAAATTTTGTTTATTCCTTCCAAAAAACTGGCCATAATATAACCTTGTGGCTAGTGTAATTTCCCTATGTATTTTTTGATAATGTCTGAAGTCCATTCGTATGCTTGAAAAACTTCTTTCATTATTGTTCAATGCCTGATTAATTGATCCTTCAACCAGGAACTTTGTACCCTGCTCTAAATTAAATCCCTTATTTATTGTATTATCAAAAACCATCCTTCCAGTTGCACCAAGGAAATTTACCCTGGAATCCTCCGCAAAATCTTCAGGAGCAGTATTTACAACATACTCGTATTGAAGGTTATTAAAATTAGTTTGAGTATAAAACGGATTTAATTCGAAACGAAACCAGTTTGTAACTGGTAAAGCTGCCCCAACTGTAACTCTATTCTGAACATATTTTTGAATAAGCAGATCTTCATTATCATCTCTTATAAATATAGAACTTCTGTCAAATCGAAATTTAAAATCCATCCAATACTTCAAAAACTCGTATTCAGCAAAGATATCTCCGCTTCTAAAGTTTGTGATAACCATACCTCCAGCAGTAAGTTTATGGTTTTCAAGCAAATCATTTATTTGTGTCTCGAGTACAATGCCAAATCCTCTTAACGGATCAATCGCAAAAGATGTAATCAAACTTTTAAAGCTGAATTGCGGTTCGTAAACGATTGGTCCATAAACCGTTTTTTTCGTTTCAAATCTTTCGAAATTATTAAAAAAAGATTCTGGCTTGAATTTCTGTTCCTTCGGTTCTTCCTCAAATCTGAAGTTTTCGGTATTGATGTACTTCCCTTTATTTTCATTTACTTTTTCTGTAAACTCATAATCAAGAGGATCTACAAACTCAGGATCTTTTTCCGGGTCAAGAGGCCTTGATTCCCAGTTTTCTTCAGGATTGTTGGCTCTGGTTACACTATCCTGTTTTTGTTCGTTTTCAATTACAATTTTATTTGCTACTCTTTCTATTTCTCGCTTGTTATAAATATCCGCAACAAATTGTGCCTGCTTTAATCTTTGTCTCGCTGTTTGGGGTGTAAAAATCTGATTGTTGAGGTTAACATTTTTATCAAGAAATACTTTTTGCTTCCCCTCATCAAGCATTAAGAAAAGGAATTCATCTTCATTGAATATCAAATCATAATCCTTAATTGATTTATTGAAAGAAGTGAGCTGCATAAATGTAGAATCCAGCACATTATATTTAAATAGGTTTGAAATCCCTCTCTGGTCACTTAGATAAAAAATCTCGTACTGGTTTTTCGCAACTGGTTTCCTATCCTGGCTGAATGTGTTGGTGAGCTTTACAAATTTGTTTTTAGTAGTATCCAGATCGTAAACATATAAATTGAAGTTATCTGTAATTTCATCCAGATCAGGGTTTTCTACTCTAATAGAATCGGAAACTCTGTTGGAGGAAAAAACGAACGCTGCTGTACCAGGAATGAAATAAGGATCAAAATCATCATAAATGTCATTTGTAATCCTTTTTGTTGCATTTCTTCTCATTGAAATCAGATAGATATCATTCTGCCCATCAACATCTCCGCTTATCAAAGCAAGGCGACCATTTTCATTGAAAGATAAAGACTCTACCTGCTTAAACCTGTTTAAGTTCTTGGTGAATTTCTGACCAGTATTTACGTTTTCGACCAGTAGCTTAATAAAACCTCTCTTGAAATATAAAATACCTAACTGATCATCGTCAACCCAATCCAGTAAAGGCATTTGGTAATCCACCTTCTGATCCTGAATAATCTGTCCACTTGTAAGTATCTTTTTAGCTTTACCTTTTTCCAGATCATAAACATATACTTTGAATTTACCCATATTATTTTGTGAGTACGCTACTTTAGTCCCACTTCGATTGTATCGAACATTTTGGTAAATTAGGTTATTATTTTTGTCTGCAATTATCTCATTCTCCTTCTTGGGTTGATTATAGTGCTGCTGGATATTCTCATGATTATCGATGTAGTAATTCTGCCAGTCGGCAAGAAACTGCTTATATCCTATTCCCAATGTATTGGATATACTGTTTTCTTCATTTCTGATAATTCGGGTTAGATTGAGAACATTTGACACATTAGATCTACCGTATTTTAAGGCTACATAATTCCAGATGGACTGGCCCAATATTCCGGCTTTATCGCTTTCTACTTTGATTAACTTCTTTACTTCATTTCTCTCCAGATAATCTCTAATAAAATCATCCATTTCTGATGACCAGCCATACGCGATATATCTTGCAGCACCATCAATAAACCATCTGGGTAAGGTCAGGAGATATGAACTTTGAAATATTTCAGCAAGGCTTCCTCCATAAAGCATATCCTCGATTAGTATTCGGGATAATTTGTAAATCAACTCCTCTTTAAATGCCTCGGCAGAACCAGGATGAGCAATCTCAATTTGAAGTTTTACAAAATCAGTTTGACCTCCAACAGAAAATATAGCCCCATCTTTTCCGATGTTGCTTTGCTGCAGTTCATGTATAGAGTTGTAAATAAATATTTTTGTCTTTGCATAGGGTGCATAACCCAAAAGATCGGTTAATCTTCTAAATTCTGTTTCAAGAAAATCAAGAGTTTGTTTTGCATAGACTTCACCTCCGTTATAATAATAAATGTCAAAATGATTGGTTGAGTAATAAACCCAATTGAAAGTCCTGTACTGAATTCGATTCTGACCAAATTGTGTATCATATTGCTGACCAAGCAGGTTGAAATTACCCACCAGTAAACCAATCACAATCAAAACCTTAAATATCTTACTCATCTATATAATCTAACAGCCTCTGGTAAATTGTCCCCTTTTCTTAATTTTTGGACAAATAATTTAGTAAAAAAAGGAACCAATGACACGCCTTTGGTACCAAAACCATTAAAAATATTTATATGTTCATTTTTTGCTAAATGTCCTATATATGGTCTTCTGTCAAAAGTAGCCGGGCGTATACCCACATCCTTTCTAATAATATTATAAGATAATTAGACTTATGATATTGGTATTATTTATTTT
>CAYTFO010000051.1:15578-19902 GCA_964437135.1 uncultured Roseivirgaceae bacterium
ATAAGATCCTGAAAATATTTTTGAGAGCTTATCTTTCAATACATTTATTCCTTTATCTGTATTCTCCAGAGTCAAATCTTTATTGTCATATGTAGCTCCTACTTTAATGTATCCGTCTCTGGGTAACATAAAAACACCTCTGTTTACAATCATTGATGGGAAATCTTCAGTTTGAATATCCATAATCTCCCCCTTAACAGGCCGAAACTTTAAGAAATCAAAAAATGGATTTTCTTCTGCTCTACTCCCTTCACAGAAAATTATATTATCTGCTTGCAAACCTTCGTATCTTATTGTATCATTTTGTACTACCAGCTTGTTTATGTCAAACAATTTATCATTGTAAAGACCCTTACTTTTTATAAATTCTCTTGAGCTGTTTAATAACTTAGGAATATCTACATACCCACACATTTTTAATTCCAATCCCCCGAATGGATCAACAATATTCTTTATCCCCCGCGATTTTAAATAGCACTCACCAATAAAATCTTTAAAATCATCGTCTTCAGGAGAACCATTCCAGTCATTTTGCTCTTCAATATTTACAAATGGTCGATAGATTGGCAATTCATAATGAAACTTTTCATTTAAAGTTTTTTCCAACTCATCATAAAACGGAGATATAAAAGGAAAAATTTCATCCGCGATCCAGGTCTTGACCATTTTTCGTCCTGTTATCGGATTGTATAACCCCGCTGCAACCATAGAAGATGTATTCTCTGCACTCAGATTATACACACATACTGAATCTCCTGTCTTCAATAATTCTACAGCAAGTACACTCCCTGCTATCCCCTGCCCTACTATCAAATGGTTTACCTTTTTCAACACGACTTATTTTATGCAAATTTGCAAAAAGTAAACTGTCTAATGCACATAGAAACATTTGTTTTTAATCCATTCTACGAAAACACATACATAATTTACAATGATCAGAAAAATGCCATCATAATTGATCCTGGTTGTTATGAGAAATATGAAGAAAAAGAGATCACTGAATTCATTTCTGAAAATCAGTTGATTCCAAAGCTCATCTTAAACACTCATTGCCATATTGATCATGTTCTGGGTAATTTGTATCTAAAAGAACACTATAATATTCCATTATGGATTCCCACTCTGGAAGCTGAAATGCTTCAGGCGGTTACTGCTTATGCCAGCGGATGGGGAATATTAGGTTACCAATCCGCCAATCCGGATAAACTGATCAATGAAAACACTCAAATTGAACTGGGTGATTTAAAGTTGTCATGCATTTTTGCTCCTGGTCATTCACCCGGACATTTGATGTTTTACCATAGGGAATCTAATACTTTGTTAGGCGGTGATGTAATCTTTAAAGAAAGTATTGGCAGGACAGATTTACCGGGAGGCAATTTTGAGACCCTTGAAAATAGTATAAAAACCAATGTGTATTCTCTTCCGGATGAAACGACAATTTATCCGGGACATGGACCCATTACAACTGTTGGTTATGAAAAAGATAATAATCCATTTGTAAAAGCATGAACATAAAGGCTTTTTTCCCTAACCTTCTTACAAGCGCTAATCTTTTTACAGGCTTAGCGGGTATTGTTATGGCTTTTACCGGAGATTATACAAACTCAATATTTTTCATAATTCTGGCTGCTTTCTTTGATTTTCTCGATGGTTTTGTCGCTCGCTTACTCAAAGTTTCAGGTGATTTTGGGAAGGAACTTGATTCACTAGCGGATGTAATCTCCTTTGGTGCCTTACCATCTGTTTATATGTATCTGTTTCTGGAAAATCAGTATCAAAATCAATATATTCCTTTTTTAGGCCTGATGATTGGTGTTTTTTCAGCTCTTCGATTAGCGAAGTTCAACCTGGATGACCAACAATCAGATAAGTTTATTGGACTTCCTACACCAGCTAATGCAATATTTATTTGTACTTTAGGACAACTCCCGGAATCAATTCTGCAATTATCAAATATTGGAATATTATTTACATTTTTGAGTTGTTATCTATTAGTATCGCAACATGAATTGATTGCTCTCAAGTTTAAAGGCATTAGTTTTATTCAGAATATCGATAAATATATTCTGCTAATAGAATTAATTGTGATTATTGCTGTGTTTCAACTTAAATCTCTGCCCCTTTTAATCCCTGTTTATATTCTAACTTCTTTGGTATTTAATCTGTTAAACAGAGTAAAAAAAATTGAAAGTTAAATTTGCAGTAATAAATTCCTAAAAAGCCAGTTATATTGTACGTGAAGTATATTTTCTACATACTATCTGTATTTATTTCGACTTTCCTTTTTGCACAAAACTCTGTTTTATCGACCGGAGAATGGGTAAAGGTAAGTGTCGAGGAGGAAGGTATTTATAAACTTAACTCACAATTCTTTTCCCAAAACTTTTCTATGGATCCTTCAGAAATTGACCCAGAAAAGATTAGGGTATTTGGAGGTCCTTCAGGAATGCTACCACAAAAAAATAGCAGTGAGAGAGAAATTGACCTTGTAGAATTGCCCATTGAATTTTTTGGAAATACAGACGGAAAACTTGATAATAGTGAGTTTATCCTTTTTTACGGACAGGCTCCCTACAGCAAAACCCTTCAAAAAAATGGCTTGTGGTCAGTAACCCCGAACTATTATGATAATAATTCCTACTATTTTGTCACCATAAGTAACGAAGCTGGAAAAAGAATCAATGAGAAAGCAGAAATTTCGAACAGTCAGTCAGTTATTACTTTTTCAAATGAACTTCTATTTATAGATGAAAATCAAATCAATAGAATAAGTACGGGAAGAAACTGGTACTCTTTCTTTAGTCAGGATAGAAAAGAATACAACCTTGAACTGAACGGACTATTGGATAGCATTTATGTTCATTCATTTGTAAATGGTCAATCAGAAGTTGACTCTTATATGAAGATTAGTTTCAATAATGAGTTTTCAGATACTATAAATTTTAACCGTGTAAGACAGGGAACCTATGATCTCAAAGGTAGGGATGAAGAAAAAGTTTCTGCCCTAAAATCAGATTCTGAATCGCTCAAAATATTATATGAACATACTTCAGATAACAATGCTGAAATTCTATCAGGTCATATGGACAGATTGGTAGTGAGTTACAAAAGAAAACTTGAATTTGAAAGTTCCCCTTTATCTTTCCAAAACGGAGCTAGTCTGAATGCAGAATTCAATCGCTACCAGATAACTCTGAATTCTACGGCTGATCGCATATGGGATATTTCAGATTTTTCTTCTGTCGGAAAAATTGGTTTTCAGTCTTCAGGTAATTCTGCGGTCTTCAATGACCAGTCAGAATCTCAAATAAAAAGATATGTTATTTTCAACACTGAAAATCTTCCGGAACCTAAGTTTGAAAAAATAGTAGTTAATCAAAATATAAGAAGTTTAAGTCCAAATGATGGAGTGATTATTACTCATCCGGACTTTTTGAATTCAGCAAACCAACTTGCTGATTTCCACAGATCACATGACAATCTGGATGTAGCAGTTGTGACTACCGAGCAGATTTACAATGAGTTTTCTTATGGCAGAGTAGATTTAACAGCAATTCGGGACCTTATTAGAAATTATTATGAGAAGAGTTCGGAATTCAGATATGCACTTTTAATGGGGGATGGTAGCTTTGATTATATGGGCTATCTTCAGGTTCGCGGGACCAACCTGGTCCCTACTTATCAATCCAGAAACTCGATGGATCCTGTTTTGAGCTATGCATCGGATGATTATTTTGGATTCATGGAACCGGAGGAAGGGGAATGGAATGAGTCTTTTTCCGGAGATCATACTCTTGAAGTAGGCATTGGGAGACTTCCGGTAAATAACCAAACGGATGCTCAAATAATCGTTGACAAAATCATCGAATACTCAACCAATCCCAAAGTCTTTGGTGATTGGAAAAATCAAATATCCTATGTAGTTGATGATGAAGACGGTAATTTACATGTAGAAGATGCTGAAGAATTAAGCAGTTTTTTCGTTAATAACCAACCTCAACTTTCACTGACGAAACTGTATCTCGATATTTTTGAACAGGAAATAGAATCAAATATTGAATCTTCTCCTCAGTTCGAACAGCAGCTAATTCAAACTTTCTCGGAAGGCACATTTTTGATGAATTTTATCGGGCATGGTAATGAAACACAGTGGATGCGTGAAAAAGTATTTGATAATTCGATGATCGAGGAGCTCAATAATGAACACAGACTACCGATCATTGTGACAGCAACCTGTGAATATGGACGATTTGATGATCCTGTAGCCTTCAATGGAAAGTCTGGTGCTGAGAATCTTTTATTCAAAGATAAAGGTGGGGCT
>CAYTFO010000052.1:0-16435 GCA_964437135.1 uncultured Roseivirgaceae bacterium
CTTTAATGATTCAACAATTGAACTCCGCTTCTGAATTGTTCTTACTTCTCCGAAAGAGGTAATACTATCAAGGTAATTCTCAACCAAATCAGAAAGACTCCTACCATTTTCCTTTGCATATTTCTTAGCTTTCTCAATGGTATGTTCCTCAATTGATAGTGTTAGTTTCTTATTCATAAAGCTATACGTACATATTTTAATGTAAATATACGTATAATATCATTATGAGTTATTTAATATCGTTTTTCACCTGGAAATTCTTCATTTTTTCATTTAATAAATATTTGTTCTCGAATTAGAAACTGATAAAAACTCAAATTAAAAAAGATTTCCCTGTACCTCAGCGCTTCCTTTACGGCCTATGTGTTTAAATTGGCAACAAACAGCTAATTAAAAATAACAATATATTTCAACCACCGAGACGAAGAAGTAAACTAAGAACATAATAATTCTCAGTTACCTTAGTGTCTTCTTCGAGCGCTCTGTGTTTAAATTAGAAACCTTTAATTCAGTGAAGAAACGATAAATATGAATAGAAGAATTCAAATAACGACAAACAAAAAATAGACTTGTCGGTTAGAATTTTATAATAACTCTGCAATTATCTTCTCTTCTGACATTCCTTCTGCCTCTGCCTTGAAGTTTCTCACTATTCTATGCCTCAGTACCGGCGTAGCAATCGCCTGCACATCCTCAATGTCCGGGGAGTATTTATTATTCAATAATGCATGACACTTTGCACCCAGGATTAAGAACTGACTCGCTCTCGGTCCGGCACCCCATTCTATAAACTCGTTTGTTAACTCAGCAGACATATCCGTAAATGGTCTGGTCTTATGAACAAGTTTTACTGCATATTCAAATACATTGTCAGTGACAGGTACCTTTCTGACTAATTCCTGAAATTCAATTATTTGCTCTTTTGATATAACTGAATTCACTTCATTCCTGATATCACCGGTTGTCTTTTTTACGATATCCAACTCTGAAGAATAATCCGGATAATCCAATTTTATCATCATCATGAATCTGTCAAGTTGAGCTTCCGGAAGAGGATAGGTTCCTTCCTGCTCAATAGGGTTCTGTGTGGCCAATACAAAAAACGGCTTTTCCAATGGATAGTGCTTTCCTGCAATGGTTACAGAGTATTCCTGCATGGATTCTAAAAGCGCTGATTGTGTTTTTGGGGGTGTTCTGTTGATCTCATCAGCAAGTATGACATTTGCAAATATTGGTCCCTTAATAAATTTAAAATTTCTATCCATGTCCAAAGTTTCTGACCCAAGGATATCAGATGGCATAAGGTCAGGGGTAAATTGAATTCGGTTGAAATTCAAATTAAGGGTTTTTGCGATGGTATGGATTAGTAGCGTTTTGGCTAAGCCCGGAACTCCTACCAGCAGTGAATGTCCATTACAGAAAATGGAGGTGATTAAAAGTTCAACAACCCGATCCTGACCAATTATTGTCTTGGATATTTCTGTTTTTAGATTATTTACAATATTAAAAAAATTGTCTGCTGATGATTTATCGCTCATTTCTTTATTGTGTTAAATTACAGTAATCATACTCAGGGTCTACCTGAATGAAAACTTCGTTGCGTGCTTCTTTAAACCAACTACTTAAAATCCGTGCTTGTTTCTCATTTAATGCAGCATTGGCAATTTTTTGATAGTCATCTCTAAGATTAGCCTCGTGGGGTGGAACTTTATCTTTATAATATATGATTCTAAATGCCTTTGTTCCATCTGCCTGTACAAATGCAATTGGTTTGGTAATTTCACCAATGTCCATGGTGTCAATCGTAAAAAATATATTAGGATCTATTTCTTCAACAGATACCCTGTTGGCTCCATCTTCTGCAGTGAAAAACCCACCATTCCCTGAAGTCATTTTATCATCTGAAAGATCTTTTGCTGCCTGCTGGAATGGTAAGCTATCATTAAGAATTACTGATCTTAAGCTGTCCAAATACTTATATGCATTTTGAATATCGTTTTCTGAAGGTTCAGGCTTAATGAGAATGTGTCTTGATTTGAAAGTATTCCCTCTTTTCTCAATTAGTTCAATAATATGATAGCCAAATTCAGTTCTTACCGGGTTAGAAAGCTCACCTTTTTCCAGGGTTAAAGCCGTTGCTTCATACTCCGGAGCTAATTCCCCACGTTTAAAAAATGGTAATTCCCCACCACGAGATGCAGATCCTGGGTCTTCAGAATAAACTCTTGCCAGCGTTGCAAAATTCTCACCTTTTAGAATTCGGCCCCTCAATTCATGTAATTGTCGGATTACTTTTTCTCTTTGCTTTGCACCTGCTTCAGGTTTTTTAACAATTTGACCTACAACCACTTCCGTTGAGAAAAATGGGAGGGAATCCTGGGGTATATTATTATAAAATTTACGTACTTCTGAAGGAGTGACTTTCAGGTCTGCAATTATTTCCTGCTGCA
Organism: uncultured Roseivirgaceae bacterium; assembly: GCA_964437135.1. GTDB lineage: Bacteria > Bacteroidota > Bacteroidia > Cytophagales > Cyclobacteriaceae > CAYTFO01. The sequence continues at coordinate 2,451 of CAYTFO010000052.1, forward strand.
TTGTTTGAACAGTCAGCTGTTCTTTAATATCGTCAAATAGTTCAACTTCAATTTGCCGTAAACTCTTCCCATAAAATTTTTCAATTTCTTCTTCTGAACCTATTTGAGAAACCATGTAGTCCATCCTTCTCCGGAGGTTTGATTGAACTTCAGCATCTGAAACGATTACTGAATCGATCTCGGCTTTTGCGACCAACATTTTATTGACCACCAAGTTTTCTAGTATCTGGCATCTCATGTTGCCCTGATTGAACTCTCCTCTTGACAGATATTCGAGATAGGATTTTTCGAGATCTGACTTTAATATGATATAATCATCAACTTTTGCGATGATTTTATCAATTACAATATCCTCCTGAGCATAGGATGGGATAAAAAATAGAATTAAAATATTAATTGCTAAAAATCTCAAAACTCTTTTCCGCACGTGCTTCATCATAGATGGTCTTCTCTAATTCCTTTTTTAACGCCAGTTTACGTTTATTAATTATGATATTTTCAATATCCTCGCTAATATACGGAAGCGGGGAAACTTCATTAGAGGTTTTATACTCTAAAATTCTTAAAAAATATATATAGTCGTCATCACTTGTTTCACTGAACTCAGTTCTGCTCAAAAAACGTGCTTTATCGTCAATTTCTTCAAGTGGAGTATTCATTATTACTTCATCAAAATCCACCCATAAAGAATCTTCTAAAAATGACTGAATCGCATACTGATAACAATACTCTTCAATATCTTCCTTATTTGAATTTGGATATGATCTTATATTTCTTCTAAATCTATTTATATCTGTTGAAGAGCCGGGTATTTGAGCAAAGACACATCTTATGATGTTTTGTCTCAATAAAAAATTATCAGATTTTTCCTGATAATATTGCTCTATTTCTTCTTGCGAGACTTCAGTGTCCAAATGGGAATTTATATAGAGTTTCTCAAACTCATGAACCATAAGTGCATACCTTAGGTCCAATACTTTTCTTTCAATTTCGGATTCATCAAAAGCAATTTGTGATTGAGCTCTTGAAATCATTAATTGCTTTTTTATCCAGTCATTCACATATTTTTCTGAGAGTTTGCTACTATCCTGGGTATTTACACCTAAAGGTACCAAACTTTGAATGTCTTCTTTATATAAATAGTTTTCTCCAACTCTTGCCAGTGGTGTTTTTTCTTTTTGGCTTTTTTGAACGAAATAATCGCAACTTATCAAGCCTGTACTAATTAGTATAAATACGAAATGATATTTTCTCATTTACAGTTCTTTGATCAGTCTGCAAATATTGTGATTCTTTTCTGTAGAAAACTCAATTTTATCCATGATTCTCCTAACCAACATCAATCCAAGTCCCCCTTTTCTTTTGGAATTGACTATTTCCTGTATTTCTGGTTCCTGATATGTACTAATATCAAAACCCACACCATGATCTTTTATTGTAAAAATGATCTTATCACTTGGATTTACGTCAATAATAAGTTCAAGACTCTCACTAGCACTACAATTATTGGCATGTATAATAAGGTTAGCACAAACTTCATCTACCGCTAAAACTAGCTTATGGCTTTCTATGTCCTGAATATGGTACATATCAAGCGTTTGCTGCACAAATTGCCTGATTTTGGCCAGATTTTGCTTTTGACACGATATCGTAATATTATGCTTCATTGATTGCGTTAATCGCAGTTTCCTTATCTTTTTCTATCCTTAGAAGTTTTTCCAGTCCTAAAATTTCAAATACTTCGAAAACACCTTGATTTAGTCCATACAGGACCATTCCGATATTTTTTTCTTTCATTTCTTCAAGTCTAGATATAAAAACTCCCAAACCTGCAGAAGATATATAATCAAGTTTCTCAAGGTTTATGAGAATCTTATTTTCACCTTCACTGAAAGCTTTCTCTATCGCATTATCTAGATGTATCGATGAACTTGCATCAATTTCACCATTTACATCTATTCTTAGAATATCACTCTCTTTTTCAGTTTTTATATCTATCATTTCAGCTAAATTTCAATATTACAAGCGTATAATCATCATCAAGTTTTTGACCATTCAAAAACGAGTAAAGATCTTCAATTATCCCTTCTTTGATCAATTCTGGTTCCTTCTGAGCGTGTTTTTCAAGCGCCGATTTTAATCCCTCTGTTCCAAATTGATTCCTGTCTGCATCCATCGCCTCCGTGATTCCGTCAGTATGTAACAGGATAACGTCTCCAGTGTGGTAAGTAATGACATTGGAATGTACGTAATTCTTGTACTCAGAGTTTCTGACAATTCCCAGACCCATTCCATCAGTTTGAAGGATATTAGCTTTTTTATCCTTGCCACTATATACAATAGTTGGACAATGTCCGGCTCTGACAAAATTCACTGATTTTTTATGCGTATCAATTAAATAGTATGATGCTGTTATAAATGAGGATTTTTCGAGACATGAACTCAAAGCATTATTGGCTTTGATGATGAATTGGTCGGGCTCAAGATTCATTTGAGATAAACTATGAAAGATTCCTTTCATTTGAGCCATGTTGAAAGCAGCAGAGGTACCTTTTCCGGAAACGTCACCTATTATCAAGCCATATTTACCGTTTGGATGAGGAATAAGATCATAATAATCACCTCCAACTTCATCAGCTGCCATTGAATAAGCCGAAATACAAAAGGAATCATTATTCGGCAACTTATCAGGAAGTAAACTTTTTTGAACGCTTTTAGCAATATTAAGCTGCTCCTTATATCGTTCGTTTTCTATCGCATCGTCCAACAATCTTGCATTTTCCAGTGTAATACTGGCCTGATTTACAAATGTTGTAATGATGTCAACCATTTCTTTATTAAAAGCATCTGAAACTTCCTTTAGAAGCACGAGACTTGCGACCTGTTTATTCTTTATTAAAATAGGTAGAGCAAAAATTGATCTAAAATCACCTTTGGAAAGGCTTGTGAAAACATGCTTTTGAGTTATGTTACCAGAGAATTGAAGAGAGAGGACTTTTCTCAGCTGATCGTTTTTAATTGAATCTTTAATTTCATTTACTTCTGTTTTTGTAAGGTTTTGCATCATCATGGATTGAGTTTCATCAGAAGATATGTACTCCAGCCAGGCTGCATCAGCGAAAACAGCGCTCATCGAACTATCCAGAAGTATTTCGTATGTTTCTTTTTCACTTTGTCCGGCAGGTACTGATTGACTCAGTTTTTGAAAATCTACTGCTTCTTTTAGTTTTCTTTCAAAAACAGAAGATGTAGGAAGGTTAAACAATGTAACCAGTACCGCTATAGCAGCATAGATGAAAATAAAGATCAACACGGAAACAGTGAATACTCTGTTTAGCAGGTCGTAGTTGAGTGCCTGTGTTGAAGAAAATATGGTGAGATTCAAAAAGAAATGATAAAGGTATATTCCTGAAAGTAATATGAAAAGAATGCTTTTCCATTTTTGCTTAAAATTCAAATAAGCAATCCATTTCAGGTTTAGGGATAATACGATTGAAAAAGTAGTGAGAAAAACAAGAGCAATATTAAATGTATTTGACTCCAGTTCATATCCTAGAAAGTCAAAAGCTAAAGCAAGAAACAGAGAAATTTCAAAGAAATTCCATAGTTGTATCAGGTTTTTTGATTTCTGATACAATATCAGTCTCTTCCAAACTACGAATGTTGAGATAAGATAAATGATAACTAACCCGGTATAAATATGATAGAAGAAGTTTATGGTTATCGGGTTCTTTATAAATTGGGTACCCACATAAAAATTAAAGAAAAGACGTATTGCCAGAGATATAATCGTAGTTATAAGACCGGTTATGAAAACCTTCCAAAGCAGGTCCATGAAATTGATGCTCTCTGCTTTGGTAATTTCATATCTATAATAAAAAATAGTGCTTATAATGAATAATGTCAGAAATACCTGAGGCAAAAGATCAGCAAACGATTCCTTTACTTCATACTTATTGAGTAGTAGAAAATAAAGATCGAAAAAACTGAAAAGTATAAATGACAATACCCCCAGTAGAAAGCTTAATCGTATTTTGGCTCGAGTTGACATTAGATGTATGTCAAAATTAGGTTAGTTAGTACTATAAAAAAAGCCATTTCTTATAATGAAATGGCTTTTTGTATGCTATTAAGAATTATTAATAGACTAACGCCTGCTATAATTAGGAGCTTCTCTGGTTACCTGAATATCATGTGGATGGCTTTCAATGGATCCCGCATTTGTTATTTTTACAAACTTAGCATTATGAAGCTCATTTATGGTTGCAGCGCCGCAATACCCCATACCGGCTTTCAAACCTCCAACCAATTGATACAATACTTCTGAAACAAGTCCTTTGAATGGAACTCTGCCTACTATTCCTTCAGGTACTAATTTTTTAATATCGTCTTCTGCATCCTGGAAATATCTATCTTTTGATCCTTCTTCCATAGCTTCAACTGAACCCATTCCTCTGTAAGTCTTGAATTTCCTTCCTTCAAAAAGGATCACCTCACCTGGTGCTTCATCTGTTCCTCCCAATAAAGATCCAATCATTACTGAACTTGCTCCACCTGCAAGGGCTTTGACGATATCACCAGAAAACCTTATTCCTCCATCAGCTATAATGGGTACACCTGAATCCTTGACAGCCATAGCAGCTTCATAAACGGCTGATAATTGAGGCACCCCAACGCCAGCGATAACTCTTGTTGTACAGATACTACCAGGTCCGACACCTACTTTTATTGCATCTGCCCCTGCTTCTTTCAGTGCCAATGCAGCTTCTGCAGTTGCTATATTTCCTACAATCAATTCAAGATCAGGGAAGTTTTTCTTAACATTTTTAGCGGCATCTATCACACCTTTAGAGTGACCATGTGCGGTATCAATGCTAACAAGATCCACTCCAGCTTTTACTAATGCCTTTATTCTATCAATCATGTCCGGAGTGACTCCCACAGCTGCACCAACTCTCAGTCTACCGTATTCATCTTTACAGGCATTAGGTCGGTCTTTATTTTTAAGAATATCCTTGTAAGTAATTAAACCTGTGAGCTTATTATTCTTATCAACAATTGGAAGCTTCTCGATTTTATACTCCTGGAGAATCTGTTCTGCTTCTTTTAATCCAACTTCAGCGGATGCAGTTATAAGATTTTCTTTGGTCATGATATCCACAACAGGTGTACTCATGATTTTTTGGAACCTTAAGTCACGGTTGGTGATAATCCCAATCAGAATTCCTGAATCATTTACAACAGGAATACCTCCGATTTTATTTTCCCGCATGATATTCTCTGCATCTCCTGCAGTACTTCTTTCATTGAGGATAATTGGATCGAGTATCATTCCACTTTGAGATCTTTTTACTTTCCTGACCTGAATTGCCTGCTGGTCAATGGTCATATTTTTATGGATAATACCAATCCCGCCTTCCAAAGCCATGGCAATAGCTAGTTTGGCTTCAGTCACTGTATCCATAGCTGCAGACACCAGGGGAATATTTAATCTGATATTTCTGGTAATGTAGCTTGACGTGTCAGTATCTCTGGGAAGTATTTCGGAATATCCGGGTAATAACAAGACATCGTCGTATGTGAGTGCCTCGTAAGAGAATTTATCTTTTTGAGAATTCATAGCAAATAAAAAGAGGTATTATTTGCAGTGCAAAATTACCATCTAAGTTCCCAAATAAAAAAATTGTAGAGTAAAATAGTTTTAATTTCAGCACAGGGACATTAAGAAATCTTTCTTTGCTTTGTGTTCTTCGTGTTAATCTGTTTTAAACTTGCTCAAAAGAACACAATGTGTAGTTAATTCAAAAAAGTTACAGGTAATGACTATATCAATAAAATTGCTTTAATCTTCACTAATCCTTTACTTCTTTGATATTCCTGATCTCTATCGTAAACTTGCGCCTGCATGGATTATTGGGATTCTTTTCAGCAGCAGCTCTACCAAACCACGATTTTAGAAGCAATAGCTGTTCTTTTTGGATTATTGAGTGTATGGTATTCAAAGCAGGAAGATATCCTTGTTTATCCTACAGGGATAGTCAGTGTTCTAATTTATATCTACATAACCTTCAACTATAAGTTATATGCAGATATGGGCATCAATGGCTATTATTTCATCATGAGTATTTATGGTTGGTATCATTGGACAGATACAAAAACGGATCGGGCCCAGATTCCAATTACACGCAATTCAAAAGTTGAAAATATAATCTCACTTGGAATAGTTATCGCTTCATTTCTATTAATAAGATTTGGACTTGACTATACAGATAGTGATGTTCCGACTTTTGATGCAATTACGACTTCTACAGCAATTGCAGGTATGTGGCTTATGGCAAGGAAGAAAATAGAAAACTGGATCGCATGGGTAATCACCGATCTAATTTCGATTCCTCTTTATATCTATAAAGGCTTACCTTTAACGTCTTTACAATTTTTAGTCTTTACAATACTGGCAATCTGCGGGTATTTTTCATGGAAGCCAAAAATCGAAAAATAAGAATTGATAAAAAAAATAGCCATAACGGGTCCTGAATCAACAGGGAAAAGTGAACTGTCTCAGCAGCTGGCCAGAGAATTCAAAACAGAATGGGTGCCTGAATATGCAAGGTTTTATTTAGACAGATTATCGGAACCATATCAGGAATCAGATTTGCTGGCTATTGCAAAAGGTCAAATTGCCTGGGAGGAAGATAAAATGAAATATGCTTCTAAATACCTTTTTTGTGATACGGATTTATTGGTTATCAAAATTTGGAGCGATTTCAAATATGGAAGAACTGATAAGTGGATTGAAGAGCATCTGAAAGAAAACCGATATGATTTTTATCTCCTTTCTGATATTGATATTTCATGGATTCCAGATCCGCAAAGGGAGCATCCGGATAAAAGAAAATATTTCTTTGATTTATTTGAAGACTATTTGAAATCTAATAACTGTCCATACGCCATTGTAAGTGGAATAGAAGAAGATCGACTAGCAAATGCAATCAAAGTGTTGAAAACAAATCAGATTTTAGATTAGTTTTGCAAAAAAGGGGTGCCTAACTCCAGAAAATACTTTCTGGATAATCAGGCTGAGATCATACCCATTGAACCTGTCCGGGTAATGCCGGAAAGGGAGTATGATAACCGATAAGGGAAGTTCCCCTCTTCTTTTTGGTTAAATCAAAATTAAGAACATGAATTTCAAAAACATTGCGATCGCAATCATGATCCTGCATTCAGTCTTTCTGTACGCGCAGGACAAAGTAATTAAAGGAAAGATTATCGATGAACAAACAGGAGAGGTAATCGTTGGTGCGACGATAGTAGAAACAGGAACTAGTAATGGGACTGTTACAGATCTACTGGGTCGATTTACTATTGTAATAGAGCAAAGTAATTCTATTACAATAAGCTATGTTGGATATGAGTCAAAGGAGATAGCTAATCCTGATAGTGAGATGAGCATTGAACTAAAATCCAGCTATGACCTGGAAAGTATATTGATTCAGGGTGTAAGAGCGGCACCTTCAGATCCTGTTGCTCAAACTACTCTAACCAAAAAATCAATAGAAAAGGATTATCGTGGCCAGCACCCTATTTTTATTTTGGATAAGCTAACCCCTGGAATTTTTTCTTATTCTGAGTCTGGTACCTCAACAGGTAATTATGGACAAATACGAATGCGGGGTATAGCGCAGGAAAGAATAAATTTCACTTTGAACGGTGTCCCGTTGAATGACATGATTGATCAGGGAGTTTTCTTTTCCAATTTCTCCGATATTTCCAGCAGTTTTGAGTCAATACAGGTACAACGAGGAGTTGGGACCAGTTCTAATGGTGTATCTTCATATGCCGGTTCCATAAATTTTGAATCAATTAACCTGAAAAGAACAAATCCTTTTTCTTCAGTTACCCTGGGAGCTGGTTCATTTAATACTTTTAGGGCAAATGCACAGGTTAATTCCGGTGTCAATGAAAATGGATTTGGTTTATACTCTTCAATAAGCAGATTTTCATCAGATGGTTTCAAGGATAATACAGGCACTGAAGCTACATCTTTCTTTACAAGTGGAGGTTATTTTGGAGAAAAGGATCTTATTCGATTAACTGCTTTTGCAGGTAGATCAGAAAATGGTCTGGGTTATTACACTATTGATAAATCTATATTGGATGATGATTTCACTTTCAATAATCTAACTGAAAACGATAATGATGATTTTTCACAGTATCTGATTCAGCTACAGCACACAAGAAAGCTTGGACCTAATTCTCACATAACCAATACGGCCTACTATGGTGGGGCAGGGGGTGACTTTGCAGAAGGAACTCCTGATGAAGATTCAGTATTTGTTGAAAACTATGGTGCTCAATATAATACATCATTTTTTTCAATAAATTATCCCTTGCAAAACAGACATATAGGCTGGATAACCAATTATTTTTATCAAACGGAGAAGATAGAAATAAATACAGGGATACATTTCTATAGGTTTTTCAGAGAAAATAGAGAGTCTATTTTGCCAGATGATGCCAATCCTTATTATGAGGATCAAACAGAGAAAGGCGAACTGTCTTTCTTTGCAAGGATGAAATATAATCTTAGCCCTAACCTAAGTCTTTTTGCGGATGGTCAATTAAGAAATACTTCTTTGGAGTTTTTTCCGGACTATGAATTTATATACGGTAATGACCTGGTAAATATTTTAATCGACGAACCGGAACCTTACTCGTACACATTTTTCAATCCAAGAGTGGGAATAAATTATCAATTTAATAATAGAATGAATGCATTTCTTAGCTTTGGAAGAAGTGGTCGTGAACCCACCAGAATTGACTTGATAGGAGGGTTCCAGTTGAATGAAAATGCATTGAATCTGCTATTATCTAATGATTTCGAGCCGGAATTTGTCAATGATTTTGAAGCTGGAATGGTCTTCAATGGACAAAAGTTTTCCATTCAGGCAAACGTATTCTTTATGGATTTTGAAAATGAAATCGCTCCTATTGGTGAGATCATAGCTTTTGGAGTACAAAGAAGAGAAAATATCGAAGATAGCTACCGAGCCGGAGTTGAATTTGCATGGAATTATTTGATTGGAAATAAATTATCTTATAGTGGAACTGGTAGCTACATGAGATCAAGAATTCAGAGGCTTCAAATAGAAGATGAGGTTATAAATGATGTAAATCAAATACTAAGTCCGGAATGGATCACATCTCAGCAAATTAATTTCATTCCAGGTAAAAAATTGGATTTAGGATTGACTTTCAATGCTATGGGTGAATCATTTATGGAGTATACAAATGATCCAGAGTTTATTGTTCCTTCTTTTTTCACTATGGACTTTTCTTTTAGATATGCAATTTTAGAAAAATGGACAGTGGATCTTTCAGTGAATAATATTTTGGACAGAGAGTACTACACATTTGGAGCACCTAGCGATGTGGATTTTAGCGGGGTGCTTGAACCCGGGTATCTTATTCAGCCGAAAAGAAATTTTTTCATTTCATCGACATTTAAATTCTAAGATTATAAAGTTTACCAGGTTTTAAAAGCTGCAATTAAACCTTCATTTAATTGCAGCTTTTTTTGTTAATTTAAGTTTCCATTATCATTGAAATTTATGGAAATGTGTTTTTTAAAATTGTGTAGTAAAAAGAACAACTTAGATTTCCTATGTCCTCACATCATATTGTAAGAGATGAACAGGAACCTGCTTTAATCATTCATAGATTAGATAGTTTTCCAGCAGAAATGTTAGGTCAAATGCTGGAGTGGTCACCAACAGTTGCAGTATGCGGACCTGCACTTGAGGAAGCCTTGAAATGTGAAATAAAGATCGATTTGGCCATTATTGATATTTCAAAAATTGATGAGGCTAAGTCCAGATTAGAAGATCAGATGCCTGTTAAGTTATTGGGTATTAGCAGGCCTGATTACCTCATGAGTGCCCTTCAGTTTTTAAATAAAGAAAATCACAAGGCTGTAAATATCATTACAACAAATGAACTGAAGGACGAGGTATTGGAATCAACAACCGAATATTATAGACTTTTTGACATCGTTATTTTTGATAACCTCCAAAAGTATTCTGTAATCTCAAAATCTGAATTAAGAAAATGGAGATCTGCCCATCAGATTGTTACAATTATAAATATAGCAGAGACTCTGGAAGTTAGCACTGAAGGTTTTGAAACTGATTTTCAAGGTGAGGTCGAAGATCAAATAGAGCTAAAAATGGGAAGAGAAGGACAAACTTCAATTTTAAGTCAAAATTCAACATTCATTATCTCTGAAAAGTTTTAGTATTCTGATTAAACTTTTTGAATCACTAATGTTTCAAGGTTATAGTTGATTTCTTCCATTTCTTCTTCTGAAATGGTAAAATCCAATGATAATGCATTATGTTCAACCTGATCTGAGTTTCTCGCTCCAACCAAAGCTGCGGTGATTCCTGGTCTATGAACAGTCCAATTGATAACCAGTTGTGCAAGGGAACAATCATTTTCCTCAGCAATGTGGCGTATTGAATCTAAAAACTCATTTGTATTACTAAGATTGGGTTCCTTGAAAAAAACAGTATTAGGTCTGTGGTCGCCTTTTTCAAAAGGATAGTCAGAAGTTATTTTACCCGTTAGTAATCCTCTTTGAAGTGGACTGTATGCCAGAATGCCATTTCCATTTTCTTCAACATAAGGGACAACATCTTCCTCAATTTTCCTTTCTACCATGCTATAGGGTACCTGGTTGCTGGCAATTGAGATTGTTTTTTCTGCTTCTTCCATTTGGGATGCGTTGTAGTTACAAACTCCCGCAGCTCTGATTTTCCCCTGTTGAATTAATTTTTGTAAAGCTTCCATGGTCTCCTCAATAGGAGTTGTGCTATCCGGCCAATGGATTTGATAAAGATCAATATAATCTGTCTGGAGCCTTTTTAAGCTTTGTTCAACTTCATAAGTAATTCCATCTTTTCCTCCATATTTCATGACTTTTACTTCTTTACCATCATTCATAGCAGAATCAAAGTAAAATTCACCTTTATCAGTATCCCACCTAAGACCGAATTTTGTCAGAATTTCTACCTTATCTCGTGAAGTAGTCTTTAAAGCTTCGCAAACTAATTTTTCACTATGCCCAAAACCATAAATAGGTGCAGTATCTATGGAAGTAATTCCATGATCAAGACATGCATGGATAGCTTTAATAGCATCATTATCATTATTTCCACCCCACATCCATCCACCTATAGCCCAGGCACCAAAAACAATCGGGGATATTTCCAGCTCTGATTGACCTAATCTGACTTTATCCATTTTTTATTTTAAAGATAAAAAACATCAGGCTTTTACAGCAGACACAAAACGATCTTTACCATTTAGGTCCTCAATTATTTTTACTCTGGTAAAATCAAGTTGATTTACGACATCTACTGTATCAGAGCCTAATTTTTCATTGATTTCGAGGTACAACCTGCCTCCTTTATTTAGATAACCTGATGCGAAACGAGCAATTGCCGAATGGAATTGAAGTGGGTTGTCATTGGGGACAAACAAAGCAATGTGAGGGTCAAACATCAGGACATTTTTCCGCATTTTAATTTTTTCGCTTTGTTTTATGTATGGAGGATTACTCACAATTACGTCAAAATTGATTTCATTCGATACTTCCTGAAGTATATCTATTTGCCTGAAATTGATTTCGGCTTTTAGTGATTTTGCATTTTCTTCTGCTATCTCCAGTGCTTTTTTTGAAATATCCCATGCATGAACTTCCGGGCTTTTCATTTCATGAAATAAGGAAATAGCCAGGACACCCGTACCTGTACCGATATCCAGAACCTTGAGATGCTCTTTTTTATTTTCTCTCACAATCCTAGGGATCAATTCTTCTGTTTCCTGCCTTGGAACCAGTACATTAGAATTGACTTTATACCAACGATTGTAGAAATATGCTTTCCCAAGAATGTGTTGTATGGGTTCATGATTAACCAGACGGGTGGTGTAGTCTTTTAATTCGGATAACTGATCGTCTGAGAGATCGACTTCTTTATTTAAAACCACCAGGCTTCTGTTGATTTTAAACATTTCGTCCAGCAAAAGGAAGGATATACTTTTTGCTTCTGAACTTTCATAAGTACCCGTCAGTTTTATGACAAGGTCTTTAAAAATATTGCCTGCTAATTGTCCCATAATTGTAATATGGCGAATTTAGTACATCGAATGGATTTTCAGATAAGATATATGCAAAGAGCTTTAACATTAGCTCGAAAAGGAGTAGGAAAAGTAGCTCCAAATCCTATGGTGGGTTGTGTTATTGTATTTGAGAATCAAATAATAGGAGAAGGTTATCATCATAAGTTTGGAGGGCCACATGCTGAGGTTGTTGCAATAAATAGTGTAACCAATAAGTCAAAACTGGAAAATGCCGATGTTTATGTAACACTTGAACCATGCAGTCATTTTGGAAAAACACCACCTTGTGCTGATCTACTCGTTCAACATAAAGTCAAAAGAGTAATTATTGGATCAAAAGATCCCAATCCAAAGGTGGCCGGAAGAGGTATCAAAAGATTAGAAGAAGCCGGAATTGAAGTAATGACGGGGGTTTTAAATGAAGAGGAGGCACTATTAAACAAAAGATTCAGATGTTACTTTACAAAGAAAAGACCTTATATAATTCTCAAATGGGCACAGACAGAAGATGGATTTTTAGGCAGAGAGAATTTTGATTCCAAATGGATAAGTGATGAATATTCCCGACAGCTCGTGCATAAGTACCGTTCAGAAGAACAGGCAATTTTAGTAGGGTATAATACCGTAATATATGACAGTCCCCGATTGGATGTGAGAGATTGGTCGGGAAATAATCCGGTTCGGATAATCTTAGATCCTGGCGCCATGCTTGATTCTAAGCAACTTATGACTGAGAATGCAAATACATATGTTTTTACTTCATCTAAGGCATTATCCGAAAAGAACATTGAATTTATCGATCTGAGTTCGGAAAACTACCTGGATTCTGTATTAGAACAACTTTATAAAATGAATGTTCATTCAATTTTTGTTGAAGGAGGATCAAAAACTCTTACAAAATTCATTAATCATGGATTTTGGGATGAAATCCGTGTTTTTAAATCAAAACAAACCTTTGTAAGTGGAATTTCTTCACCCGATTTTAAAGGAAAGCTTATTTCTACTGAGAGAATTATAAATGATACATTAGAAATTTATCATCCATTATGAATATTGATTTTGGAAATATCGAAGAAAAATTTCAACTGATAAAAAATTACTGGGACCCTCATATCATTTCAGAATTGAATGGTCAATATTTGAAAATAGCAAAGATTAAGGGGGAATTTGAGATACACAGTCATACTGAAGAAGATGAACTATTTTTAGTTTACAAGGGAAGTTTTGAAATGGAACTTGAGAATGAAAAGAAGGTGATAAAAGAAGGAGAATTTATTACAATTCCTAAAGGGATTTTACACAAACCTGTGGCAAAAGAGGAATGCTGGATTATTTTATTTGAACCAAAATCTACTCTGAATACTGGAAACGTTAAAAATGAATTTACTAAAAGCGAATTAAAAAGAATTTGAAATGGCGGAAGAACTAATAATAGATGGAAATCTGACAAAGAAGGAGAAATATGAGCAATTACTACCTCAAATAAAGGCTTTAGTTACTGGAGAAAGTGATCTGGTGGCGAATCTTGCCAATATTGCCTCGGCTCTAAAATACGGAATGAATTTTTTCTGGGTTGGATTTTATCTTGTAAAAGAAGAACAACTTGTTTTAGGTCCATTTCAGGGGCCTATAGCTTGTACCCGAATTAATAAAGGGAAAGGTGTTTGTGGTAAATCATGGGAAGAAAGCAGAACCATAATAGTAGATAATGTTGATGAGTTCCCCGGACATATCGCTTGCAGCAGCGGTTCTAAATCAGAGATTGTAGTTCCATTTTTCAAAAATGGAGAAGTAACCATGATCCT
>CAYTFO010000052.1:16445-17866 GCA_964437135.1 uncultured Roseivirgaceae bacterium
CCTTGACGTGGATAGCGATAGTTTATCAAGCTTTGATGAAACAGATCAGGAATACCTTGAAAAGATAGCAGAATGGATTTGAAGCGAGTTGATTAAAGAATAAATTCCTGGTTTTATATTTGATTGGTAAACATAGGAACCAGGAATAAAACCTTTCTATTTCAAGTAATAATCTTACTTTTTTACTACTAGAGCACCTACAAACATGTCATGCAGGGCTTGTTTCTTTTCAGTAAGTCCAGCCATAATGTACCCAATAAACAAAAGGAAACCTGATACAATTTTTCCAAGATTTCTTAGAAATGCTTTTCCTAAATCAAGTGGTTTGCCATTCATGTCTGTTACTTTCAGACCAATTGCCATTTTACCTAAAGTGCCCTGATATTTACTGGCCTCCATGATAGTATAATACAAGATCTGGATAATAATGGATAATGTTATCGCAGCACTCATGGCACTAAAAAATGCTATTGCCATAGCTATAATTTCTTCTTCTGATGGGTCATTAAGAGAAAAATTTCCGGATAAGAAATTTAATCCAAATAAACCTAGTATAGGTAGAATCACGAATGATTGGAGAACTTGAATAACAATATAGTCAATAATGTAGGCTACAAATCGTAACCAAAAACCTGCATATTTATCAGAAGACATAAGCTAAAAAATTTTGTAGTAGTTAAAAATAGCAGCAAAAAAGGTAGAATCAAACTATTTTAGTTCTGCAATGACAGTTTCACCGCATGTTGTCTTATCACCAATATTTACTTTTATCTCAGCGTCCAGTGGAAGAAAAAGATCAACTCTACTTCCAAAACGTATAAAACCTACCTCCTCTCCCGGGTTAACCTGATCTTTTTCTTTTTTATAAAAACATATCCTTCTGGCCACTGCTCCCGCAATTTGACGCATTAGTATGCTTACCCCATTCTTATCTGTAAATGCAATACTGGTTCTCTCATTTTCTGTTGAGGATTTCGGGTGCCATGCTACTAGGTATTTTCCAGGGTGATACTTGAAATAGTCAATTATTCCAGCAACTGGACTTCTGTTTACATGTACATTTAAAGGAGACATAAATATTGAAACCTGAATCCTTTCCTCTTTGAGATACTCTTCTTCAGTCGTTTTCTCAATTACTACTACTTTACCTTCAGCCGGTGCAATCACCAGATTTTCTCCTGATGGTGTATTGAACTTAGGTACTCTGAAAAAATAAATAATAAGAAACCAAAAAATCACAGCTGCTGTACCCAGCGTCCAATTTGCAATTGGATGACCTATCAACCAGGTCAACAACATGTACAGCAAACTTATGAGTACAGCAGAGACCGGAATAATCCAAAATCCTTCTTTATGTAATTTCATTAAATTATGATTTGGAAATCTATATTAAAAACCGCCTCTGAATTTATAAGTTTTTG
>CAYTFO010000052.1:17876-19819 GCA_964437135.1 uncultured Roseivirgaceae bacterium
CTTTATTGCTGTATCATAAACCTTATTAAAGGCTTCCTTCATTATCCTATCAGTTCTCCTGTTTACTCTTTCTGATGTCCATTTGTAACCCAATCTGTTTTGTACCCACTCAAAATAGGAGACTGTTACACCACCCGCATTGGCAAGTATATCAGGTACGGCCATTATATCTTTTTCAACCAGAATTCTATCAGCTTTTGCACTAGTTGGACCATTTGCTCCTTCAACTATTAGTTTAGCCTTTATCTGATTTGCATTGTGTTGTTTGATAACATCTTCAACTGCTGCAGGAACCAAAACATCAACATCCAGAATTAATAATTCTTCAGGATCTATTTTTTCTGCTCCTTCAAAGCCTTCCAGACTTCCTTTGTTATTATTTCTGTATTCAATTGCTTTAGCAATATCTATTCCGTTTTCATTATAATATGCTCCGGAAAGATCACTTACTGCCACTACAGTAACTCCACGTTCTTCAAGTAGTTGTGCAGCCCATGAGCCCACATTTCCAAATCCCTGAATAGCGCAAGTAGCTTTAAAAGGATTTATTTTTAGTTTTTCCATCGCAACTAATGCGGAGATCATTACACCTCTTCCAGTTGCTTCAGTTCTACCCAGCGAACCTCCTAGAACTAATGGTTTTCCAGTAACAACAGCATTTACGGTCATGTTTTGAGATCGTGAATAGTGGTCCATTAGCCAGGCCATTTCCCTTGGACCTGTTCCCATATCAGGAGCAGGTATATCTCTGTCAGGACCGAATATCTCCAGCATGGATTGTGTGAAACTTCGGGTAAGTCGCTCAATCTCACCTTCTGACATTTCTCTTGGATTACATCGAATTCCACCTTTGGCACCACCATAAGGGATATCCACGACAGCACATTTCCAGGTCATCCAGGCAGCCAAAGCTTTGACTTCATCCAAACTTACATCCATGTCATATCGAATTCCACCTTTGGAAGGCCCCAAAATGTTGGAATGAATTACTCTGTAACCTTCAAAAACTTTGATAGACCCATCATCCATAGTGATAGGCAATGAAACAATTACTTGTTTGACAGGGGATTTTAAGACGTTATAAATGTCCTCTTCAAGTCCAAGATGCTCAGCTGCAATTTGGAATCTTTCCATCATTGACTCAAAAGGATTTTCTTTATCCTTTATTGGAGCAGGTTCGATATAAGCCATCTTATTAGTATAGGGTTAGTATGTTGTTATTTGATTGCAAAGCTAACAGTAAACTAATTCTTAATTTCAGAAAAGTTGTAGAAAAAGAACGATAAAAGGCACTGCAAGTATTAAACTGTCGAATCTATCTAAAAATCCTCCATGACCCGGAATAATATTTCCTGAATCCTTTATTGCCATGGATCTTTTAAATAAGGATTCAACAAGATCTCCATATGTACCTGCAACCACAACAATTATCGCTACTATAACCCACTCGATTAGATTAAGATCTGTGTAATATCTAGAAATTACAATAGCCAGGGATATTGATACGACAGCACCACCTATACTTCCTTCCCATGATTTTTTTGGTGAAATACGTTCAAATAATTTAGTCTTACCAAAAGCACTACCGGCAAAATAAGCTCCGGTATCGCTAGCCCAGATTATAATTAGTAAGCCCAGCATTATCTGATAACTGTAATAACCATGATGATACATGATCACATTGATTAATGCGAAAGGTAACGCCACATAGCAAATACCCAGGTAAAAAAGAGAAATATTTATAAATGGTTCATTCTCGGCTTTTTTATAAAGCTTAACTAAAAATATTAAGGATGCCAGCGGAAAAAGAATGAATATAAATTTCATTTCTAGCACCCCTTTTGAAATCAGAAAGCTCAGAATGTTTAAAATTCCACCAATCAGGACTCCAAGAGTTCGAATAGGAACATAGTTTTTGATTTTAATTAATCTGTAAAATTCCC
>CAYTFO010000053.1:0-12812 GCA_964437135.1 uncultured Roseivirgaceae bacterium
GACGCCAACGTCCTGTTTCCAATAGTAATTCGGGACTATCTTGTATGGCTTTCAATTCATGATCTCTATACTCCTAAGTGGAGCAGTAAGCTTCTAGAAGAATTCACTTCAATATTTCAGAACAAGAAAATGGATTTACTTCCTAAGCAAATTAGTCGTCAAGTCCAGCTGATAAATAAAGCATGTCCAAATGCACTTGTAGAGAAATATGAAGGCTTGATTCCTTCTATAGATTTGCCTGACGAAAATGATAGGCATGTTGTTGCTGCTGCAATAAAGTGTAACGCAAATGTTATTGTTACATATAATCTTAAGGACTTTCCTTCTGAATACCTTGATTCGTTTGGGTTATCTGCAGTTGACCCAGACACATTCATTGCTGATATGATTGACCTTTCTCCAAAAAAATGTTGCGATGCGTTTCGAGAAATGGTGTTGGAAAAAAATAAACCGCCGTATACTGAGAGAGAATATTTAAAAATATTGAAAAGAAACAAATTGAACCAAACAGCTGAGGAATTAGAAAAGTATCTCGAGTAGCTATGTGATCGCCAACGGTCTCGGCTATGAGTAGTTGCGTGGGTTAACACTTAACTTTGCAAGTACGCACCAAACTGAAAATCCGCGAGGATTTTCAGAAGTAGGAGCGAACAAGCAATTACTTATAGCCATTGTTGAACGAATCCACCAAAGGTGGAAGATATTCAAAGCGAAGAATCTCCGTACCTTTAGTGCATTGAATACATAAAGGTTTAATATCATGAAAAAAAAGTAAAAATGTAGTATCAAGGGCATGTAAATTTTTCCCTCACTTTAAAAATCAGTATGAGAAGCTGCAACGATCTGTGGCTTTATCAGGTAAAAGTCAAAGTACGCTCAATAACTATGCTGGCTGTCTGGCACACATGGTCTTTCATTTTGAGTGTGACCTGCTGGAACTTGATGAAGAGCAGGTATTGGATTATTTACATCTCTTACTGAGTAGTAGTGAAGCTCCATCGGAGAGCTATTTTAAGCATACTGTTTATGGTTTGCGATATCTGTATAAGCAATATGGGAAGAAGGAGCTTCACGTGTCCTTACCCTCTATACCACATGATAAATCGCTTCCTGAAGTACTCAATGAACAGGAGGTAAAGCTTATTTTAAAGACGCCAAAACTTCTTAAGCATCGTATCGTCTTAGCCTTACTCTATGGCTGTGGGTTACGGAATTCAGAATTGTGCAATTTACGGATTAAGGATGTGGATCTCGATCGAAAAATGCTTCGTGTTTACAGAGGTAAGGGGCGCAAGGACAGATATGTGCCCATCGGAGTGCTTTTAGTGCGAGGTATCGCGACCTACCTGGAGGCCGAACGACCCGTAGATTATCTGATCAACAGCAATAAAGGGGGCGGTCAATACACTCCCAGAGGCGTACAATGGGTGCTTAGACAAGCAGGTAAAGACTCAGGTATCGAAAAGTCAGTCACCGCTCACACCTTACGCCATTCATATGCCACCCACTTACTCGAAATGGGGATGGATATCATCACCCTAAAAGATTTACTGGGTCATGAAAGCGTGATGACAACGATGACGTATCTACATGTGGCCAGGGTAGGCCGTGAGTTACCGTTTAGTCCATTGGATAAGCTTTATGAGCAAGCCGGTTCATGAAGTAGCACACATCATCAATAGCGTCAAAGATCAACTTACCGGTATTGTCAGCAATGCCTGGAAACAGCGAACCCTTTATGCGGTGTCCCGTTGCAGGACAGCGGCAATGGGAGGCCATATTGATCGATGTGACAACCCAAAGTGCAACAGGCTGCATCTGAGTTACAACTCCTGCAGGAACAGGCATTGTCCAAAATGTCAGGGGCATCTCAAAGAAGAGTGGATCCAAAAAAGAGAAGCTGAACTGCTGGAGGTTCCTTACTTTCATGTGGTCTTCACCTTACCGGATAGTTTAAATGAGTTGTGTTTGCAGCAGCCAGATATGATGTACAACATGTTGTTTAGCTGTGCATGGCAGGTGATTAGCGGATATGGAGAGAACCATAAGTTCCTGGGAGCTAAGGCTGGAATGATTGCCATTTTACACACCTGGGGTTCGAACATGAGTTTGCACCCTCATCTACATTGCATCGTGCCGTCAGGAGGGATAAATGGCTCGGGTAAATGGAAAACCACCAAAAGTAAGGGCAAATACCTCTTTCCTGTCAAATCCTTGAGTAAGGTCTTCAGAGCTAAATTTCTTGATCAGCTCAACAAAAACGGCTGCCTTGATTCCTCTTTACATGACAAACTGGTCTTAAAGAAGTGGGTAGTATACGCAAAGAGGCCCTTTGGAGGTCCCCATCAGGTTATCAAATACCTCGGCAGGTATACGCATAAGATAGCTATCAGTAATCATAGGATTACCGATGTTGGTACAGATCAGGTGTCTTTTCAAGTGAAGGATTACCGTAAAGGAGGTAGAAAAGGAGAATGTGTACTTACCAAAGTCGAGTTTATCCGACGCTTTGCTATGCATATCCTCAATCGGGGGTTTACCCGCATCCGACATTTCGGCTTCCTCAGTGCTACAGGAAAAAAGAAATATCTTGACAAGATAAGAGAACAGATTCCTACAAAAGATTCGTTCCAGTCAAAATCAACCCCTGTCATGGTCAATGTATGCCCACACTGCAAAAAGGGCAGGCTAGTAACTGTAGAGGTTTTCTCAAGTGATCGTGCACCGCCTTCAAATCTAGTCGCTCAACTCAGACAATCTTAGCTTGACTTCAACTCCATCGGGTGTACGGGAAACCTACGTGTGCACAGGCTGAAAATCAATAGTTTTCGGACTAAAGACCGGTAGAAATAGCTTCAACTACTATAGGTCATAGTCAAACTCCTCCAGTCATAAGATCGACTTGCTATTATTAAACACAAAATCCCCAAAGTATTGTTAACTATTCCCCATAGACAGGATATCGCTGTTCGTTCAACATTGGCTTCATGTTCGGTCGTACCGACCACACGAATCCTTAGTTGTTGGGTGTAGTTATTTTTTATTCAAAGATTTTAAAAATTCATCTGCTGTCATAACAGGTAATAATGATTTTTTAAAGTCCTTTCCATTTCTTGTTATTATAATTTCACATTCCGATTCTGTCGCACTAAAATATTGTAACGCGTCTTCAAAGTCCTTTATCGAAGAATTGAGTCCTTTTTCAATCGTTTGTTCATCTAGTGAACATATTTCACAAATTATCTTTAATTTTCTTAGTTTTTCTCTCGCAATTTTTCCATTTTCAAATTTTGATATAAAATAGTTTACTGTCGCAAACGAAATGGGTGAAACAACCATTATCAGCTTTTCTTTTTCTGCTAACGTTGCAATCTTCGCAATCGGTTCATAAAATGGTTTTCGTTCTCCTAAAAAGTCCAACATTACATTTGTATCGATAAAAATCCTTTTGCTCATTTATATTTCTCAATTAAATAATCAGAATATTCTTTTTTGTAATCTAAATCAGCTGGGATTTCAGTTCCTGTTGAAATGCTTTTCACGAATGGTGAAATCTCAAATTCAGAGGTGTCGTTTTCGGAAGTTAGAGATTGCAAATAAGCCTCCACAATTCGAGACAAGCTCATTTTTTTGTCGGAAGCGTATTCTTTAGCTTTTTCAATAATCCTTTGATTAAGCTTTAAAGTTAGTTTCGAATCCATAATCAATTACTTTATACGTACAAATATATAAAAAAAATCCGTATGATTCGATTTAGCGATGGCTTTTGTTGTGAGGTTTAATTACACCCAACATTTGTATAACGCGCACTTATGCGCGTTATACCCCAAATATAGCATGATATGAAGCAAAAGCGGGGATTACTCAACTTACAGATTTATACTTAGTGTAAATATCAAAATAGGAAGAAATGTCTTTCTTTCGGGGATTACTGCTCTTATAATTATTCGCTAATTCATATCCACTTTGACTGTAAAATCTTCAACAGGATCAAAATGGTTAAAAAATTGAATCGAAGGTACCCGACTTTAGTTGCTCTGATGATGGATAGTTGGGATTGACTGACTACCCATTGAAATGATACAACAACACCAGAATCGCAGTAAACGCTGGCTTTCTTTCTCCTACGATCTCCATTTTTGCTTCTACTTCTGCCTTGCAAGTACCTCTTAGATTGGTAATCGATTTGAGTTTGGCTGCCAGCTGCAACTCAGCGCCAACTTTCACAGCCTGCCCAAATCTCAGGGTCTCTATACCATAATTTACCATCATCTTGAGGTTTTCTGCTTTTAAGATTTGCTCCCACATATGCGGAACCATCGATAATGTAAGATATCCATGTGCGATAGTTGTTCCGAAAGGACCTTCTTTCGCTTTTTCTTCATCTGTATGTATCCATTGATGATCATGTGTAGCACTTGCGAACTCATTGATCTGATCCTGAGTAATAGTAAAAGATTCAGATTTACCAAGTTCTTTGCCTTCGTATTCTGCATATTCTTCAAAACTTGATACTGTGATCAATGCCATAATTGTGGAAGTTAGGTTTAAGCTGCTAAAATACTAAATCTGCTCAGATTAGTTAGCATTGAGATTGGTTTCGAAAAGCATCTCCTCCGTTTCTCCACTCCAAAAACGAAGTAAGACATCCTCTTCATCAAATAGTATCTCAGCAAATCCATGATCCTGAGACTTAAATTTTGAACCGGGTCCGTCTTTTACCGGGGATGACTTAGATCCCGATCCGCTTAGGATATAATGCTGATCATTTTTCTCGATATACTGAAGTGAATGCTCGTGACCATTCACAAATATCAGCCGTTCTGCAGGCTCGAACGTACTCACGATTTGATCCCGCATAATCCTGTATTTTTTATTAGGTATGTCCTGAATATCACCAAACCATTTTCTATATAGAGGATAAATACTTCCTATAATCGGTAAAGGAAGATACATCCATCTTCGAATATCTGTAAGCGGGAATACATGCTGTCGGAAATTGGAATACCCCCCATGAACCCCATAAGAAAACATGGGATGATGTGCAGCCACCACTATTTGTTTTTGCTGGTGTTTTTCGATGAGTTCTGATAGCTTTTGATAACTTTCTTCATTCGATTTACACTCACAATCACTTTCTTTTCCGGGTTTTGTTCCCTTGTGTAGATAATATTGAGTATCAATTATGAGCAGTACTAAATCCTCATCCAACACTATTTCAATAGGTCCCGGGCAACCGTTTTTAGGATAAAATATATCTGAATTTCCGGTATATTCCGTGATAAATTGGCTCTGTTCAAGGACTCTTTCCAGCCCGTATTCCCGTCCCTGAGCCCAGTCATGATTGCCGGGGATAAAATAAGTCTTTCCTTTAAATGCTGTGGCTATCGCCAGTTCTTCTTCAAGCTTCTCGCGCATGATATCTCTTTTCTTTTCCCCTTCCAAAGGCAGCCCCTGCGGATATAGATTATCACCTAAAAATATCAGAATATCATTCTCATTAGATTCAGCCGCTTTCTTTTCCAAAAAATCAAAATGCGTTTTTGGTTCACCGGCATCTCCAATCAACATGATTTTTCTTTGTTGTGAAAAGGCTACAAGTACTGACAGGATCAATATTTGACTTAATAATGTTCTCATTATCTTCTTTGCATTGAAAATCTGATAATATAACCTCTGTCGCCTTCCCCTTCGGAACTAATATACATATCTCCGTTAGGAGAAAAGGCAATCCCTTCTGGTTGTGATAAAATCTGAGGAGCAATTGGATAGGAGGCTATTATCGATCCGTTTTCATTCAGCACCAATAGCATTTTACCTCGCGAGGCCAGTACATAATATGCATCATGGATGGGATGGTAGGCGATAGCCGACGGTTCAAATTTTATCTTATTCTCTTCGTACTGAAAGTCCTTATTTGCTTCCAGAAATTCTTTGATATCTTTTGACCAGATTTCAAATCTGACCGATTTAATGATTTTTTCAGAGTTAAGATTAAAGGCATACACGGCTTTGCCTTTTACCTTATCCACTTTGGTATCACCATTGTCTTTACAAGCAATCAACAAGTTTCCTGATTTCGGATCGTAACCCAATCCTTCAGTATCATTATCCCTGGATAAAACGGTCTCTATTTTTTTTGATTCTATTTCTTTTTTGTCTGTATGGTCAAACCTGTAAATGTCTCCATCACTTTCCAAAACAAAGTATTCTCCATTTACATATTCTACTCCTTCGAAATCACCGGCATTACTGAATCGAATACTGTGAACGATCTTTTTTTCCTTAAAATCATAAATAAAAACTCTTCCGCCCTCGTCTTCTATACAGGCAACCTTATTTTCATCTACAAAAGAAAGTCCTGAAATTTCACTCAATACGTAAGGTAAAAAGTATTTTTCCTCTGGTTTTTTGAGATCATAATAGATGTCTACACCTTCCGTAACCTTGTACAAGGTATCTGCTGTTTCTCCAATCCTTGGTCCGCCACAGCTAAGCTGGATTCCAAACAGGACCAAAAACAATAAAATAGCACCTTTCGGAAGAATTTTATATTTCATAATAATACCTTGTATCTCGATTAGTTATATTTAAAACTACTATATAATACGCAAAAGCATATTCAATGAGTTCATCTTCTGAAATATTATCACTTGCCAGGACATACTCAGATGAGATTTTGACTAAAAAAATCCCTCAGGAAATTGTATTTCACTCCCTTCAGCATACCAAGGATGTAGTCGAGGCGTCACTGGAAATTGGGAAAAACAGTGGATTAAAGGAGGAAGAACTCGAAATTCTTGAATTAGCAGCCTGGTTTCATGACCTGGGGTATTCTGAAACGATCCAGAATCACGAACAGGTAAGCGCTCAGTTAGCAATTGATTTTTTGAGTACACATCATTATGATGAAGAGAAAATTTTAAAAGTATCAGGTTGTATCCTGGCGACTAAAATGCCTCAAAGTCCAAAAAATTTAATGGAGAAATCTTTATGTGATGCAGATTTGCTTCATTTGGGTACATCAGATTTTTTTGAAAAGACCAATTTGCTCCGTGATGAACTCCAGCGGGTACAAGGGGAAAAAATCAAACGTAAAAAATGGATGAAGAATAACATAGAATTCATCCAAACCCACGATTTTTTTACAGATTATGCTAAAAAAACTTATGGCAGTAAGAAAAAGGACAACCTAAAGAAAGTAAAGCATCAAATCGACACCATGAAAGAAGACAAGAAAGCTCAAAAACTCCAGCAAAAAGTGGAGGAGCTAAAAGGAAAAGTTAAAGAAGCCAAAGAGATTAAGCCGACCCGGGGAATTGAAACTATGTTTAGGCTCACCTCCAGAAATCACCTGGAGTTGAGTGCAATGGCAGATAATAAAGCGAATATTATGATATCAATCAATGCATTGATTCTGTCAATAATTGTGTCATTATTGCTAAGAAAACTCGAAGAGTATCCACATTTGACAGTTCCTGCTTTAATGCTAACTATCGTATGTTTGGTTACCATCGTATTTGCGATTTTGGCGACGAGACCTAATATTACTAAAGGGAAATTCACCAAAGAGGATATCAAAAATAAAGAAGCGAACCTGCTGTTTTTCGGTAATTTTCATAAAATGAACCAGCAAGATTACACCTGGGCAATGAAAGAAATGCTGCAGGATGCGGATTATTTGTATAGTAGCCTGATCAAAGATATTTACTATTTAGGAGTGGTTTTGGGGCAGAAATACAGGCTTCTTCGTATTACCTATACTATCTTTATGTTTGGGTTTGTATTATCCGTGATTTCATTTGTAATTGCAGAAATCTTTTTCAAAGGACCATACCCTTATTGATTTTTCTTCAGTAGCCATTGGTAATGATGGCTTTGAGCATTAATAATCGGCTCCTCTGGTTTGATTTTTATATTCTCCATGTCTTTAGAAAGTCTGACCAGCTTAGTATTGTCATTTAGTTGCAGGCTCAAAACTTCAATTACCTCTTTCTTTAAGTATTCATTCAATAGAGGGAAAGTAACTTCTACTCGTCGGTGAAGATTACGACTCATCCAGTCAGATGACCCCATGAATACATCCTCTTTTCCGTCATTATAAAAATAGAATATTCGGGCATGCTCAAGATAGCGATCAACCAGGCGATAGACTTCTATCCCATTCAGATCCGGCACCAGGCAACAAATACTTCTTGC
This sequence comes from uncultured Roseivirgaceae bacterium, assembly GCA_964437135.1. Lineage (GTDB taxonomy): Bacteria > Bacteroidota > Bacteroidia > Cytophagales > Cyclobacteriaceae > CAYTFO01. The sequence goes on from CAYTFO010000053.1 coordinate 8,200, forward strand.
AAGGATCTTAACAGTAACCCCTTTCTCTGCAGCTTCATAAATTTTCTGGATGATGTCCGGTTCTTCCAGGTTATTGAGCTTAATAATGATTTCAGCTTTTTTACCTTCTAAAGCATTCTTGATTTCTCTATCAATTAATCCAGTGAATTGTGGGATAGCATTAAATTGTGAAACGATGAGAGAATTAAATTCTTCGGGTTTCTTTTTTTTGGAAAGAAAGAGAAATACATTTTCCAATTCTTTATTCAGTTTCTTATTTGCGGTTAGCAAACCATAATCACAGTATATTTTAGCAGTATTTTCATTGAGGTTTCCGGTACCATAAAAACCATATAATGTTGTAGAATCATCCTGGTTTTTGCGTTTCACCAATGCAACTTTCGCATGAACTTTCAATCCGGGGATAGAATAAACCACATTCACCCCGGCTTCTTTTAGTTTTGAGGACCAGTGAATATTATTACTTTCATCAAACCGGGCTTTTAACTCAATAAATGCTGTTACTTTCTTCCCTATTTTGGCAGCACTGATCAATGCTTCTGCTATGATTGAGTTTTTGGCCATCCTATAGAATGTTACAAATATCTCACTAACATGCTCATCGATTGCTGATTCATTAAAAAACTGAAGAACATAATTATAGGAATGAAATGGAAAATGAAGTAGTTGATCGGATTCATAAATAGCTTCAAAAATTGAGCTGTAAGAATCCAGTTCCTTATGATTTACGGGTATCAATGATGGATATTCTATACTTTTAATTCCCATGTTTTGGATCTGCCAGTAGTCGTTCAGGTTATGATATCTGCCGCCTTCCACCAAATCTTCTTTCTCTAATTTAAGTTTTTCAACCAGTATATCCCGAAGTTCTTTTGAGATTCTGGAATCGTATAAAAAGCGACTTGGTGTTCCAAGGTTACGTTTAGAAACCTGTTTTTGAATTTTTTCAAGGAGGTCTCCACTATATTCATCCACTATATGAAGTTCTGCGTCTTTGTTAAGCTTTACTGAAACGCATTCTACAATTCCATAATTATGAAACACAAGATCCAGGTTTAAGCGAATGATATCTTCCAGGAAAATATAGTATTTGTTACCATCATCTTCGATAGCATAGAATCGATCTAGCTTATCAGATGGAATATTCAGATATACATGTGATCGTTTTTCATTTTGTATGAGTGTTATTGCCAGATAAAGTTTTTGATTGTCTAAAAAAATCTTCTTTGATTTCTCTATCATTATGGGAATCAGGTACCCCATAACATGATATTTAAAATAGTTTCTTAGTTCACTATGAAACTGCTCGGGTATTTCATGATAATCCTGGACAATATGAATTTTTCTTCTTCGTAAGCTGGCGATGACTTTTTTCAGGATAATACCGTATTCATTCAATTGTTCCTCAACTTCCTGATGTATTTCATCAAGCAATTCATCGGTATCCAAACCCAGCTTTTCTTCCAGTTTTTCTTTGTTCAGGGCTGAAATCGATCGAAGGTCAGAAACACGGACTCGAAAAAACTCATCCAGGTTTGATGAATAAATTGCGGCAAAACGAAGTCTTTCGAGGATAGGAACCGTACGGTTTTCAGCTTCCATCAATACCCTGTAATTGAAAGAAAGCCAACTCATGTCCCTGTCAATTAGGGGATATTTACTCATTTGGGGAGACTTTTGTCACAAAATAGAATTTTAAACAGGTTTAGCCAAATTAAGGATTGGAAAAAGCATGGATTTCAGATAATTTTATAGAAAAGAAATTCTCATGAAGGTTAAGAATATGCTGGTTCCGATAGATTTTAGTAAATGTTCAAAAAATGCATTGAAGATTGCGATTGACATTGCAAAAAAATCCAGGGCAAAACTGCATCTGGTCAATGCTGTTCATATGCATACACCATATCCGGACTTTGAAGGAGGCAGTATGATGGATGCTATCATTGAGGATTATGAATCACAGGTAAAGGATTCTTTTGCAGAATTGGAATCTGAGTTTATCGAGCTCAAGGAGATTCCTCACGAATCAGATCGGTACGTTACCTATTTCACAGATGCTATTCATGTTGAAATTGATTCTAAAGATATAGACCTGGTCATCATGGGAACCCGTTCTGATCATGACAGTATTGATTTTTTAATCGGAACAAACAGCTGGGATATAGTGGCACGATCCAATGTTCCAGTTTTGGTGATTCCGGAAAACTTCACAGAGTTTAACCCCAATAAAATAGCATTTGCTTCAGATTTTATGAAAGTAAATGATGAAGCTAAATACAAAATTCTTTCCTGGTTGGCTGGGCTTTATAATTCAGAAGTTTTAGTTTTCCACGTTTCAGAGGAACCAATAGAACTTACAGCACAGCAGGAAAAACAAATGAATATAATTCAGGAAAAACTTAAAAATGTTAATTCTTCGGTTCGCACCTGTCTTGCTGACTCACTGGTAGAAGGTGTGTTGGACTTTGTAGAACAACATGAAATCGATATTTTGGCAATGATGCCGAGAAAGCACAATTTATTTGAACGAATTTTTAAAAAGTCGACAAGTAAATCTTTCGTCATCAATCCAGTGATGCCGATTCTAACATTCCATGATGTTTGATGGAGTATTCGCATCTCGATAAAGTTGATTTTGACAAACTTTACAAAGCTTTTATTGTTGCTTTTTCTGATTATAAAATTCCTTTAAAACTTTCTCCGGAAGATTTCAGGATCAGATATTTCAATAAACTGAAGGTCCTGCCTAAGTATAGCGTTGCTGCTTTGAATCCAGGAGGTGATATTGTTGGATTTATTTTTCATTCGATATCTACATATGAAGACATTCCAACGATATATAATGGGGGTACAGGAGTTGTTCCAAACTACCGGAGAAAAGGGATAGCATCTGCAATGTATGAATGGATCATACGAAATCTCCTCAACACCAATGCTCAACGAATAATATTGGAGGTGATATCAGAAAACAGGGGAGCTATCAATTTGTACAAGGATTTGGGTTTTACCTACAAGCAAACTTATAGATGTTTTGGACTTACACAGAGCATATCAGAACTCAACAGTAATTTTCAGCTCATCCGAAGTAATTTCTGGGAACCTGAAAAATATAAGCATCTTATGCTTTACAAGCCATCATTTATTGATAGCGAAGATCAGGTAAGGCATAACTGGATAAATGAAATATTGATTGAGGCAAGATATGGAGATGTGATTAAAGGGTTTGTGATTTTTCAGCCAAAACTGGGAAGGATCACACAACTGGGTATTGGGAGCTCTCCAGATGCAGCAAAGGCACTTTTGAGCCAGGTTTCTTTACTCAGTGAGCGAAAAAAGATCACAATTCTAAATATCCCGGATGAGGATACGACAATGATTGATTTTTTGGAGGAATTTGGTTTTAGAAATGAAATAGATCAGTTTGAAATGGAAATGATATTATGAATTGGTCTGAAGTAACCCGAATACTGACAGGTGGGAGCGTTATTGAAAATGATGCAGCGATTGAGGATTTAAGCCTGGATTCCCGATTGATAACTAATCCCGAAGTAACCTTATTTTTCGCGGTAGATGGTGTTCAGCATGACGGACATGATTTTATTGGAGAACTTGTTGAAAGGGGAGTTCGACATTTCATCGTTGAATGTGATATTGATATATCCGAAACCTGTCATTTTTTACGAGTAGAAAATTCAATTTCAGCTCTTCAAAAATTAGTGAAGTATCATCGAAGTCAATTTGAAATTCCGGTAATTGGGATCACAGGGAGCAATGGCAAAACGACCACAAAGGAATGGTTATCGCAAGTGCTTTCACCCTCTTTCAAATTGATCAAAAACCCAAAAAGCTATAACTCACAGGTGGGGGTACCTTTGTCTGTCTGGAAAATTAATAGCACACATGAATTGGGAATCTTTGAAGCGGGCATTTCGCAGGTTGGTGAGATGGAAAAACTTGCGAAGATAATAAAACCTACAATAGGCATATTCACCAACATTGGACCTGCTCATGATGAAGGGTTTGAAAGCCGAGACCAAAAAATAAGAGAAAAAGCATTGTTGTTTGAAAAATCAGAGGTTATTATCTGTCGAAAAGATAATCGTGAAGTTTATGAGCATTTAAATCAAAAATACGGAAATCTGTGTTTTAGCTGGTCTATAACTGATGCTGGAGCTGATGTTGCCTTCAAATATCTTGAAGATCAGGATCAGTATGAGGTAATCTTTAAGTCAAAAATGTATCGTTTCAGACTTCCCTTTAAGTTTGATATATGGGTTGAAAATGCGCTTCATGTTATCACTACCAGTCTTTATCTTGGATTGTCTGAATCTCAAATTCAGGAAGGTCTGAATCTGTTAAATCCTGTGAAGATGAGGTTGCAGGTAAAACCGGGGGTCAGTCAGACTTATATTATTGATGATACCTACAACAATGATTTACAGGGATTGGAAGTTGCCCTTAATTTTCTGAAAAGCCAGCGTCAGAAAGAAAGAAAAACTGTGATACTATCAGACCTGTTTCAGACAGGTTTGCAGGAGGAAAAAATCTATGAATATGTAAATGGATTGCTTGAAAAAGACGGTATTGGGCGTATTATTGGGATTGGACCGAAC
>CAYTFO010000053.1:12822-19789 GCA_964437135.1 uncultured Roseivirgaceae bacterium
TCGGCAGAAATCAACATTTATTTTCAATGGAAGGTAGATTTTATGAAGATACTGTTTCATTTCTTAACAATCCGCCTTCTTTTTCACAAGAAATGATTTTGGTAAAGGGTGCCAGGAAGTTTCAGCTGGAAAGGATTGTTCGATACCTTGAATTGAACACTCATCGTACCGTCCTGGAAATCAATTTTGAATCTATCATCCACAACCTGAAACAGTATAAGTCAAGGTTGAACCCTCAGACCAAATTGATGGTTATGGTAAAAGCTTTTGCATACGGTGGAGGCAGTCTCGAGATCGCAAATCTGCTTCAGTTTCATAAGGTAGATTATTTGGGAGTAGCGTATTTGCAGGAAGCAATCAATCTGAGAAAAAACGGCATCAACATCCCCATAATGGTTATGAGTCCGGATATGTCTGATTTGGATATGTACGCCGAGTATAATTTGGAACCTGAGGTTTTTACTTTTGAGATAATAGACGAAATAGAAAAGTTGGGTGAACCCCTAAATGTTCATCTCAAAATGGAAACTGGAATGAACCGGCTTGGATTTGTGGAAGAGGAGCTTGACTTATTAATAGAGAAGTTAAAGAAATGCTCCAAACTGAAAGTAAAAGCGATTTTTACACATCTTTCAAGTTCAGATAATCCAGAGGATGATGATTTTACCAGAAATCAGCTTGCAGTTTTCGAACGAATGTATGATAAGCTTTCATCGGCACTTGAAATTAGTCCAATGAGACATGTTCTGAATTCTTCGGGAATACTTAGGTTTCCTGACTTTCAATATGATATGGTAAGATTGGGGATTGGTTTATATGGATTTGATCCGGCAAGTGAAGGAATTCAGCTAAGACCGGTTAGTACATTGAAGTCGCGAGTAAGCCAATTGAAAAAAGTTGAAAACGGGGGTAGCATTGGATATGGAAGGATGGGAAAAGCCGACGAAGATAAGGTGATTGCAATTGTTCCGTTAGGCTATGCAGATGGCTATTCGAGAATTTATAGTAATGGTCGTGGAAAGGTATCTATAAATGGTATGCTCTACCCAACAATTGGAAATGTTTGCATGGATATGATCATGATAGATGTCACCGGAAGCGATATAGAGCAGGGTGATGAAGTGATTATTTTCGGTCATGAACCAACCATTCAGCAATTAGCAGAATGGGCAGAAACAATTCCATATGAAATTCTTACCAGTGTAAGTCAAAGGGTTAAGCGAGTGTATATCTCAGATTAGGGTTTTGAATGTAATTGAGCGTTTTCTACAGATACTTATGCGGTCAAATTTGTCTATTCGTCTAATTGAGGAATTGTCTATTACAGGAGGCTACGTTTTGAGTAAAAAGACTTATAGTAGCGTATGATAACATTGCTTAATGACTGCAAATGCGATGTACTGATTTGTCTAATTGAAGAATTGTCTATCATGGGAATTATATATTTACATAACATTTCAATTAATGAAATTTGAAAGAACGCGTATTTAGTATTACTGAAACACTTATAACTCGTGTTTAAAGACATGAAAAAAGCACTTTTACTTTTTAGCCAATCGATAGCTCATGAGCGCCAGGAGTATTGTAAGCGGTGTAAAAATTGCTCTTTCCAGCATGGTTTCAGCCAGCAGATTACCTATTGTATTCAATGAAAAAATAATCACCATCACCCAAAGACCAATTCGTACCACTTTTTTGCTCACCTTCCATTCCAGAAAGCGAGCACGCAGTCCTACAATAACCAGCATCAGTAGATTTACGAGAATGGAAATGGTTTCCATGACAATCATTTGATCAGGGTTTTCTATTCTACCTCCCCAGACAATTTCATAACTGACAATGCCGGTTGCAATTAGCAAATGAAAAATGATGATTGCTGCTAGAATAGCAGTAGTTATGGAGATAGCAGTTGACTCAGAAATGAATTTTTCCATCAGGAATTTTTACGTCAAATTACAATTATAGTTGATATAATCTTCACATTATCCATTGCGCTTCTGTTAAGGATTATACATAGATTTGGATAAATATGATTCAAATATGAAAGCATTGGTATTGGTTGATATTCAGGATGGTCTCAAAAATACAGGAGAAGGCTACTACGGAAGAGAACGAAATAATCTACACGCGGAGCAGAATGCTGCAAGACTATTGGAAAAATATCGAAAGGAAAACCTGCCAATTTATTTTGTGAAGCACAATTCTATCCACGAAACTTCTCCTTTATTTCCCGGGAAAGTGACCAATGAAATACAACAGGTAGTTAGACCTCAGGGTGATGAACCGGTATTTGAAAAAAATGTAAATAGTGCATTTATTGGAACTCAATTTGAAGAAAGACTCAGAAAAGATGGAATTGATCAATTAATTATTGTGGGTCTAACCACTGATCACTGCATTTCTTCCACGGTGCGTATGGCTTCTAATCTTGGATTTGATACTACCGTAGTTTCAGATGCTACTGCTACCTTTGACAGGATTGGAATAAACGGAGAACATTTGTCAGCACAGCTGATGCATGAGCTTGCACTGGCTAGTCTCAATGAAGAGTTTGCCAGGGTTGTTAATACGGATGATCTTCTAGAAGCTTAGGAATATCTACTAGTTCTTCCTTTTGTTCGGCAACTTCGTATTCTTGTTTTTTGAAAAACTTCTGATATGCTTTTATCGCACTGAGTGCTTCATCATATTTTCATAGGGATTTTGCAATTAGCATATTTAATCAACTTTTACAATTATCCCGGAATTTCCCTGTAAGGATGCTAAGTCCCCGGTAGTAATCACTTCATTGGTAGAGTATAATACTTCACCTTCGATTTCAAAATCAGTTGGATCATTTGAAAAATTAACAATTACTCTGAATTCCTGTTCACCGAATTTTCGGGTATAAGAAAGCAAATTTTCTCCATTAACTTCCTGAATTTTTAGAGTACCGCGCTGTAATGCTACTTCTTTGTTTCGCAATTCAAGGAGTTTCCTAAAGTGAGCAAGAAGTGATGAGTCGATGGATTTTTGATAGTCAATATTTACTTTATTATTTTCATCCTGTACAGGCAACCAGGTCGCTACTCCTTCCTCGGTAAAACCTGCATTTTTACCTTCAGTCCACTGCATAGGTGTTCGATAATTATCCCGGTTGAAGATAAAGCCCTGCAGGAATCCAGGAAGCCATGTAAAAGCTCCCGGAAGAGGATCCTGAGCTTCCTGAAGAGGGATCTTTGCGGATTTCATCCCGATCTCTTCTCCGTAGTAGAGGTATGGAACACCACGTAGTGTCATTTGGATCAAAGCCAGACATTTTGCCTTCTCTGAATCCCCATCGAGCAGATCAATACTTCGCACTCGATCATGATTACTAAAGACATATGTCGGAACATATGGATTAGGGTAGAATGCTTCAAATTTTTCAATTTTCTCCCGAAAGAACTCTGCTGTCCATTTCAGATTTGAGATTTCAAATAGAAAGATCATATTGAGTCCGTCTGCATTTTCCCCCAGGAACTTTCTAAGTGTCGCCTGATCTCCAAAGACTTCACCTACCATAAATCTGGGAGGGTTATATTCGTCCAGAATATTTCTTAATTCTTTCGCTAATTCAAAATTATCGGGATGATTCATATTGTACACTTTCTTTTGACCTAAAAGCTCTGTTAGATCTTCCCTCGGCAAATATCGAAGGGAAGTGGGATTGTCAGCAAAAGAGGGGTCTTCGTAAATGAAATTAAAGATATCCAAACGGAATCCATCCACTCCTTTCTCAAGCCAATAGTGCACCATTCGAATCATCTCTTTTTTCACTTCGGGATTACGCCAGTTCAGGTCGGGTTGGAACGGAAGAAATGCGCTGTAATACCATTGCTGACGGGTTGAATCATAGGTCAAGCCATTAACGCCTAATGCACTATGCCAGTTATTTGGTGGCTGATCACCCTTACCATCTCTCCAGACATACCAATCGCTCTTTGGATTATCTTTTCCTTTTCTGGACTCCTGAAACCAAGGATGTTCCGAAGAAGAGTGATTAAGCACCAGGTCAAACACAATTTTCATGTCTCGTTTATGGACTTCACTTATCAGGCTATCCAGCAATAAACTATCTCCATAGACGGGGTCAACTTTGTAGTAATCACTCACATCATAACCATGGTCCTGCTGGGGACTTTCAAAAAAAGGGGATATCCATAAAGTTTCCACGCCAAGCCATTTCAGGTAATCTAACCTTGAAATGATCCCTTCCAGATCTCCAATACCGTCATTGTTGGTATCCTGAAATGAACGGGGATAAATCTGATATACAGTTGTCGATTTCCACCAGATACTATCGGTTTCCAAGCTTGTGATAGGTCCTTTCGGATAATCTTCTGAGCTGGAGGTAAGATTGATTATCAGAAAATAAATAATAAAAGAAAAAATGGAGATGAGTATTATAAAAACAATTTTCTTCATATCAAAATATATACATTTTGATGAAAGTTACTTCGGTTTCTGCAGTTTCAGTTTTCCTTGTTTACAAAAAGTTTGGAAACGTCTTCCAGATTGAGATCAAATAAATGGGAGGGATGAACATTGTGAAGTGCGGTTAGCATGATCTCTTTTCTGTCCGGAAACTCGTCGTCCCATTTTAACATCATTTCTTTAATTTTTGCCCTTTGAAGATTGGGTTGGCTTCCGCAAAGATTACATGGAATGATAGGGAATTCTCTTATTTTGGAGTACTCAATAATATCCTCTTCTTTACAGTAAACCAATGGGCGGATCACTGTATGTTTCCCGTCATCAGTGATAAACTTTGGAGGCATGGATTCGAGTTTGCCACTAAAAAACAGATTCATCATAAAGGTCTCCAGGACATCTTCTCTATGATGTCCTAACGCAATTTTTGTAGCACCAATTTCCGTAGCAAATTCATATAGAGTGCCCCTTCTTAAACGGCTGCATAAACTACACATGGTCTGACCGGGATTAAGCTTATCCAATACGATACTGTAGGTGTCTTTTTCAAGTATTATATATTGAACTTTCATGTTTTCGAGATACTCCGGAAGTATGTGCTTTGGAAATCTGGGTTGCTTTTGATCCAGGTTTACAGCTATTATCTCAAAATCAAATTCACGGGCTTTTTGGATATTGAGTAACATATCCAGCATGGTATAACTATCCTTTCCTCCGGATATACAAACCATTACCAGGTCACCCGATTCTATCAATTTAAATTTTTCCTGAACCTGCCAGACAGATTTCCTCAACTTCCTGACCAGCTTCATGTGTTGATTTTCGATTGCTGCTATTTCCATACCAACACAAAAATGCTGGAAGTTTCGAAAACTTAGAAACCTTAATCGCTATTTAGATTGGTAACCGGACTTTTTGATGAAGCCTTGTAGGAAATAACCGATACAACCAACCATGCAATGAAAATAGAGCTGGATTATGAAGTATAAAGACTCATAACTAAAGGTTTAGTCATTTTTTGACAGTTTGAATAATGCCAAATGAATAATGTCAGATTTTAATCTCCTGATAGGGAGGATCCGGGAAAATATATTTTTCATTGAGTTGTTGACTAATCCATTCCCGTGTAGGATAGAAAGTTTTTGCAATCTTTTTTACGATCCCAACTGCCTTTTTATTTTCATCATGCGCATCTATTACTTTTTCAGGGGATAACTGCAGTACCAATTCCAAAGCATTTTCAGGTCCGGGATTTACTGCTCCACCCAATAATTTAGGTAAACGAAAAGATGAAAAAGAAGTAATCAGAAGCTTTACCTTAAAATTTTTCAACAGGTCTAATTGATCTTGGGTAAAAACCATACCGTGGGGACAGTAAGCAATCAATTTACTGCCATTTTTAATAAGTAAAATATCGTAAATGGAAGCAGGTTTATTGTGATAGGTCATATATCCAAATTCAATACCATTAAGAGAGGCCCAGTCTTCTTTCATAATGTTTTTGAGAATGTGCAAAGGTCGATTGGGAAAATATTTACGAAATCTTTTTACTGCTCTTTCGGTAATTACAACTGGAACTTCATCCAGTTTTTGCAAAGTTTTGATATGGCAATGATCGTCATAGGGCTGGGAGATGAGAATGAAATCATAAGCTGGCAGACTATCCATTGATAGGGGTTCATGAGTATGCCATTGTTCATTGAACCAGGAGAAACCATCAACTTCACTTTCAATAAGCCATGGGTCAATGAGAAATTGTGAAGAGGCCCATTTCAGGTACCAGCTGCTGTCAAGGTTCAGACGTTGGATAGTAAGCACAATAAATTGATTTAAGACAGAAATTTTGAATTTATCGAATTAAATTTGATTAAAGTAAAACGAAAAAAATGAAATATTTGAGTGTATTTGTTCTTGCGGTTCTTTTAAGTGGTTGTTACTCGGTAAAGATCACTTCTGATGTAAGTGAGGGAGCAGATTTTAGTCAATATAAAACTTACAAATTTTTAGGTTGGGCTGAAAATTCGGATAAGATCATGAATCAGCTGGATAAAGAGCGGATTCAAAAAGCTTTTAGGGAAGAGTTAAGTAGAAGAGGGCTTGAATTGGTCGCTGATAATGCTGACATGGCAGTTTCATTATTTGTGGTAGTAAGTAAAGAAACCAGTACTACTGCATACACCAATTATTATGGTGGCTATGGCGGTAGATACCGTGGATATGGATATGGATGGGGAGGTGGAATGGCCACTACTACTTATCAGGAGAATGACTACCTGGCTGGTACATTGGTAATGGATGTCTTTGATGAAAATTCTGGCGATATGGTCTGGCAGGGCGTTGCAAAAGGAACGGTTACCGAAGACCCTGAAAGACGTAAGAAAACTATTCCAAGAACAGCCAATTTGTTGATGAATAAGTTTCCTATCGAACCTATAAAAGAAAAGTAATTTCAATTCTAGCGCGCGCTCAATGTCGTTAAGTTAAGCTTTTGAGTTGTCTGTAATATTTATTATCT
>CAYTFO010000054.1:0-19439 GCA_964437135.1 uncultured Roseivirgaceae bacterium
AATATCATCCCAGAAGCTAATGTATCAACTGATTAGAAGCATTCTTTTTTTATTTCCCGCAGAAACTGCTCACTCACTTACTACAGGTTTGCTTAAGTTTTTTCTCAAAATACCCGGAGTACGACCTACAGTCAATAGTATGTTCAATTTTAGATCCGAAAAACTTGAAAAAGAAGTACTTGGTTTGAAGTTTCCCAATCCAGTAGGTCTTGCTGCAGGATTTGATAAAAATGCCGATTATATACATCAATTAAATGCATTTGGATTTGGATTCATTGAGATAGGTACTGTTACACCCAAAGGACAGCCCGGTAACCCAAAACCCCGACTTTTCAGATTGAAACAGGATCAGGGACTAATAAACAGAATGGGATTTAATAATGCAGGTGTTCAGGTTTGCGTAGAGAAGTTAAAAAACAGGCCGAAAAGTTTAATCATAGGCGGTAATATTGGGAAAAATAAAGTGACTGAGAATAAAGATGCAGTGCAGGATTACCTTATTTGTTTTGAAGAACTATATCCGTATGTTGATTACTTCGTGGTAAATGTCAGTTCGCCCAATACTCCAAATCTGCGTGAGCTTCAGGATAAAGAACCATTGACTGATTTATTGAATTCGATTCAAATAGAAAACAATAAAAAATCAATAAGAAAACCAATCTTGCTGAAAATTGCTCCAGATTTAAGTCAATCGCAACTTGATGATATTATTGATATTGTGAAAGACACAAAAATTGATGGTTTGATAGCCACAAATACTACAATAGAAAGAAGTAGCTTAAAAACAGACATCAAAAAAATAGAAAAAATTGGAGCCGGTGGATTAAGTGGTAAACCAGTTCAAAAAAAATCCACAGAAATAATTAAATACATTAAAACGAAGGAGCCATCGTTGGTAATCATTGGTGTGGGAGGAATTATGGATGAAAAATCAGCACTTGAGAAGTTGAATGCCGGTGCTGATTTAATCCAACTATATACAGGGTTTGTTTATTCAGGACCCGGAATTGTAAAAAGAATCAACAAAGCCATTTTAGATTCCTTTGATTGACCACTAAATCTATTTTACTTTGTTGCTAACAAACTGAAATGACGAAAAACACATATAAAAAGAAGGAGAAAACAAAGAAAAGATTAAAGTTCGAGTTCTCATTTTTTAATGACAGAAAGTTTCAAATAGCATTTGGTCTTGCTCTTTTGCTAATTTCATTCTTCTTATTAGTTTCATTTATTTCTTACTTGTTTACCGGAAAAGCTGACCAAAGTGTAGTTGAGGCTTTTACACAAACACAGGTAAAAGAATCAGGGAAAGAGGTTTTAAATTGGTTCGGGTTAATTGGTGCAGTAACTGCCCATTATTTTATTTTTCTATGGTTTGGAATTATCGCATTGATTATTCCCCCATTTTTATTGAACCTTGCTATTAAAGTATTAAGTCAAAGAACAATAGTTCCTTTAGGCCGATCCTTTACTTTTTCTGTATTCTACCTTATCTGGACCAGCATGATGCTGGGATTTATAGTACTCAACAATGAAGAACCAACAACATGGGCATACCTGAGTGGAGGTGTGGGATATGAACTTGCAATACTTTTGGAGAGTCTAATGGGCTGGGGAGCAATATTATTCTCTCTATTTCTGTTTACAGTTTTCAATATGTATTTTTTCAATATTACAAGGATCTCAGGGATATCTTCTTTTACAGAATGGATAAATGGACTCACTAGTAAATTAAAGTCCTCATCGGATAATTTACCCAGTGATATTCAATCTGTCATCGATCAGGTAAAAAAGGAAGTAGAGGAGGAAGAAAAGGGAACTGAAAATATTGAAAGCGATGTGGAAAATGAGGAAGATGATACAGCAAGCTGGACGGTAACTGATTCTTCTGAGAAGAGAAATGAAATCAGAAAAAGAATGGATATTGAAGTTGAAAACAATATCCCGGTTGAAGAAAATGTTATAGAGGAAAAAACCAACATTGAGTTAGATACGGAGTTTACTCCGAGCAGGGAAGCAAAAGATAAGGAAGAACTGGAAATGGAGGTTAAAGAAGCAGAATTCAAAGAAACAGTAACTGAGCAGGTTGAAAACTACGATCCTACATTAGATCTTCCTCATTTCAAATACCCTACACCAGATCTATTAATAGATTACCCCGCAAAAGACGTTCGGGTTACAAAAGAAGAGCTTGAGCAAAATAAGGATAAAATCGTCGAAACCCTGGTTAATTTCAAAATAGGAATTTCCAGCATTAAAGCAACTATCGGACCTACTGTTACACTGTATGAAATTGTTCCGGAAGCAGGTGTAAAGATTTCAAAAATCAAAAACCTTGAAGATGATATTGCCTTAAGTTTGGCAGCACTGGGTATTAGAATTATTGCTCCAATTCCAGGTAGAGGAACAATTGGTATAGAAGTTCCTAATAAGAACAGGGAAATGGTAGACATAAAATCTGTCATTACCACAGAAAAATTCATGAAATCCGATAAAGAACTTCCAATAGTTCTTGGTAAAACAATTTCTAATGAGGTTTTCGTGACTGATTTGGCTAAAATGCCCCATTTGTTGATGGCAGGTGCAACAGGACAGGGGAAATCAGTTGGACTTAATGTAATTCTTGCGTCTCTGATCTATAAAAAACATCCTTCTCAGCTAAAATTGGTCTTAGTCGATCCAAAGAAAGTTGAACTCACACTATTCAATAAAATCGAGCGACATTATCTGGCTATGTTGCCAAATAGTGATGAACCTATTATCACAGACACAAAAAAGGTTGTTTATACTCTCAATTCGCTTTGTATTGAAATGGACAATAGGTACGACCTTCTAAAAGATGCAGGATGCCGAAACATTAAAGAGTACAACAAAAAATTTATAAACAGAAGGCTAAATCCAAAGAAAGGACATAGATACCTCCCATATATTGTGTTGGTAATTGATGAGCTGGCTGATTTGATGATGACTGCTGGAAAGGAAGTGGAAACTCCTATTGCTCGACTTGCTCAACTTGCCAGAGCTATAGGTATTCATTTGATTGTTGCAACACAACGACCATCAGTAAATGTCATTACTGGTATCATAAAAGCTAATTTCCCGGCCAGAATTTCTTTTAAGGTCACATCAAAAGTAGATTCACGAACAATTTTGGATACCGGCGGAGCTGATCAGTTGATTGGTCAGGGAGATATGCTATTATCAATGGGATCCGATATTATAAGACTCCAATGTGCTTTTGTAGATACTCCGGAAGTAGATGAAATTTGCGAATTTGTGGGTAATCAAAGGGGATATTCCTCTGCTTACATGCTTCCTGAATTCGAAGGGGAAGAAGAATCTGAAATTGGAGCCGTTGACCTTTCAGAAAGAGATGCGCTATTTGAAGATGCAGCAAAGCTGATTGTATTGCATCAACAGGGAAGCACTTCATTGATTCAAAGAAAAATGAAGCTGGGGTATAATAGAGCCGGAAGATTGATAGA
Organism: uncultured Roseivirgaceae bacterium; assembly: GCA_964437135.1. GTDB lineage: Bacteria > Bacteroidota > Bacteroidia > Cytophagales > Cyclobacteriaceae > CAYTFO01. Next base: position 3,486 of record CAYTFO010000054.1, read on the forward strand.
TCAATTGGAGGCTGCCGGTATCGTTGGCCCTTTTGAAGGCAGCAAGGCCAGAGAAGTATTAATCAAAGACGAATATAGTTTGGAACAGTTATTGTCTGAGATAGACAATAAGTATTAAATTGAAAGACATGAAAAAAATTATAGTTGCATTAACAGTGGCATTTGTCCATAATTTGTCATTTGCTCAATATGATCCGGATGCTAAAAATATTTTAGATGCGATGAGTAATAAATACAAGTCAATCCCGGCATTTTCCGCAACATTTAAACAAAATCTAAAAAATGAGGGAGCAGGTTTAGATGAGACCATGGAAGGAAAAATAACGGTCATGAAGGACATGTATAAACTTGAAATCGCAGATCAGGAAATATATAATGATGGTACTGACGTCTGGTCATATAGCAGTGAGATTAATGAGGTAACAGTTTCACCTTACGATCCGGACGAATCAGAAATCTCTCTGGGTAATATTTGGGACATCTATAAAGAAGGATTTAAGTACGTTCTCTTATCAGCCAAAGAGGATGGTGCAAATGTAATTGACCTGGATCCTGAAAGCAGGGACAAATCCTATTACAAAATACGAATGGTTATCAATAATGATAATACTTTAAACAGGTTTACAGTTTTTGAACAGTCCGGTAATCAATATACATACTCAATAAGTGACTTTGAAACCAAGAAAAACCTTTCTGCTTCCGACTTTACCTTTGATGTTAGTAAATACCCTGATGTTGAAGTGATTGACTTTAGATAAACAATCGATCAAAACAAACAAGAATGACCAGAACTCAATTATTTGACCTCATCAAGAAAAAAATGTCTTTTCTATGTGTAGGATTGGATCCTGATATAGAAAAAATCCCGAGACATTTGCTGGATTTCGAGGATCCGATTTTTGAATTTAACAAGCAGATAATTGATTCTACATTACCCTATTCTGTTGCATATAAACCCAATATAGCATTTTATGAAGCTCTTGGAAGCAAAGGCTGGGACACACTTATAAAAACGGCTGAGTACCTTCCAAAAAATGTTTTCAAAATAGCGGATGCAAAAAGAGGTGACATTGGTAATACATCAAAGAAATATGCTGAGGCATTTTTTAAAGAGATGAATTTTGATGCGATTACATTGTCTCCCTACATGGGTGAAGATTCAATATCTCCATATTTTGAATTTCCGGCCAAGTGGGCAATAATTCTGGGTTCCACTTCAAATGCCGGTGCATTAGATTTTCAGGATGTTCTCATTGAAAATCAAAGTGAAAAGCTTTTTGAGAGGGTTATAAGAAAAAGCTCAGAGTGGGGAAGTCAAAATAACACGAAGTATGTAGTAGGTGCAACCAGACCTGAAGCATTAATGAAGGTAAGAACACTTGTTCCGGATCATTTTCTGTTAATTCCAGGAGTTGGGGCGCAGGGAGGTAGTCTGGAGCAAGTAATTAAATATGGAATGAATAAGCATTGTGGGATTCTTGTAAACTCCTCCCGTTCAATTATTTATGCATCTGAAAAAGAAGATTTCGCAGAAGCTGCCGCTTTTGAGGCACAAAAAATTCAAAAAGAAATGGCTGCTTCACTTTTACATTTCAAATAACGTAATTATATTGAGGTTTTTGCCTCAATCATGAAAGAATCACTGCTACATTATATTTGGAAGACACAATCTTTTGAGAAGTCAAATCTAAAAACATCTAAACGAGAATCATGTTCCGTTTTAAGAACAGGCATTCACAATTCAGATGCCGGTCCTGATTTTTCGCAGGCTAAAATTAAAATTAATGATGTTGTCTGGTGCGGCCATGTAGAGATTCATGTAAAAGCTTCTGAATGGTATCAGCACAACCATCAGTCCGATCCTGCATATGAAAATGTAATACTGCATGTTGTCTGGGAAAATGACAGAGAGGTTATCCTCAAAGATGGAACAGCTATTCCTACCCTATCATTAAAAAATTTAATCTCTGATAATCTAATTTCCCGGTTTAGTAGTCTTGAATCTTCGAATTTTGAAATTGCCTGTCATAAAAGCGCTTTTTCGAATGTAAGGGAGCTTACTGTACAAAGTATGTTAGAAAGAGTCCTGGTCGAAAGGTTTGAGAAAAAAGCCAAATCAATACTAAAACTGAAAAAACATTATAATGGGGACTGGGAAACTGTTTGCTATATAGAATTTGCAAAGGCTTTTGGTTTATTTACAAATAAAGAATCCTTTCAAAAACTATCCGAACTAGTCCCTTTCAATACAGTGAAGAGGATTAAAGATCAGAAGATTCAGCTATTTGCCTTATTTTATGGGCAGGCTGGGCTTTTAAATGAAATTCCTACTGATACTTACCAGGAAAAACTTCAAAATGAATTTAAATACCTACAAAAAAAATACTCACTTAAAAAGGCTATGAATCCGGTAGAGTGGAAATTCAGCACATTAAGAATCTATTCATTCCCAACGATCAGAATTGCAAGATTCATATTATTTATCAAGGAATGTGATAGTTTACTTAATCTTGCTCTTTCCATTACTCAATATAAAGATCTAAGACAGGTCATAAATAAAAACTCAGATACTTACTGGAGTAATCATTATCATTTTGACAAAAAATCAAATAAGGACTATTCGAAAATTGGCAAAGATTTTACTGAAAGAGTAATCCTCAATTGTATACTGCCGATTCAAATGGCATATATGATTGAATATGACATGCAGGATAAATATGAGAAAGCGTGGAATCTTCTTCAAACCTTAAAATTTGAAGAAAATAAATTCACCAAAAAGTTCAGCCATTTTGAATTGGAAAGAAAAAGTGCTTTTGACAGCCAGGCATTGCTTGAACTTTATCATCAATATTGTACAAGAAAAAGATGTCTAAGTTGTAATATTGGATGTGAACTTATTAGAACTGAGAGTTGATTATTGTATTTAATGTCATTTTATTAATAGTCTTATCAGCATTGATAGTTGTATATCTTAATGGATTATACAAAAAAACACTTGTTGCTACAGTCCTTATTTCAAAAATCACTCTTGGATTAGGCGTATCATGGATATACATTAATATCATTCGGGGAGGTGATACGGTCAGCCTTTTCATTCTGTCAAAAGAAATATTAGCAACGCATACATCTCTATTCAGTTTTCTCTACGATCTCTTTTTTTCTTACAATAACTGGTATTACGGGGAAACCAGAAACTCTTTTTTTGCTTTACTGATTGCCCCATTTACCTACATATCAGGAAACAATTATTGGCTGACCAACATTTACCTCAGCCTGTTGAATTTTACCACCTCCCTCTATCTTGCGAATCAAGTCAATCATAGATTTTCATCCCTTAAAAACCTCTGCTTGATTTCATTCATTCTTCTTCCGGGGAGTCTCATATGGACATCAGGAGTATTTAAAGAAACCATATTATTTTCAGTAATTGCGATTTCAGCCGCTGTCTTTCTTCGCTTTTACTATTCAGAGTTTAAGAAATATCAGTACTTATTTTTTAGTCTATTCTTCTTACCAATTTTGCTTAAACTCAAATTTTTCGTGTTTCTGGCTTTTTCTGCAGGAATAGTTACTGTTTTTCTCATTACCGCTGCAAGAGGTAGAAGCCTAACATTTAAAATCTTAATTTTATCTATACCAATAATAATTCTTATTGCCGGACTACCATTTCTTCATCCCTGGCTGACTCTCGACCGAATCCCCATCACTATTTATGATAATTACCTTCAACTGATAGAGAGTACTGCTAACTCAAATAATTTGGTGGATATTGGAATAAAGCCAACGTATCTTAGTTTGATTTTAAGCATACCCCAAGCGTTAATATTAGGTCTTTTTAGGCCAATTTTGAATTTCAACAATGTTCTTACAGGCTTATTTAGCTTAGAGAATACTATTCTTTTAGGTTTATTTTCAATTTCAATCTACAATTGTAAAGAAATAAGAATGAACAGCTTGTCCATTAGCTTATTAGTTTTTGTTGTGATTTTAGCTTTAATTTTCGGATTGACTACCCCCAATTTAGGTACGCTATACCGCTATAAATGTGCTTTCAGCCCTTTCCTCTTTTTTCTTTGTGGTTATATCCCTTTTCTACTTTATCGTAAAAGAAAGGACTCAAATTAATTACCTTTGCACCGCGAAACGAAGTTGTATGGAGAAACCGGTAATAATATTTGGTGCGAAAGGAATTGGAAAATCTGCACTGGAAATTTTTGAGAGTAACAATGTTGTTGTTTATGGATTTCTGGATGAAGACAAAAAACTACATAATACGGAAATAAGTAACATTACAGTTCTTGGTGATCCTGAGGATCATGGATTCTTAAAGCTCATTGGTCAAAAATGTGAAGCATTTGTAGCAACAGATGATAATTCACTTCGGAAAAAACAAGTGAATTATTTGATGAAAACAAGAAAGGTAATGCCAACAAATGCTATTCATCAAAAAGCAAACATAGCAACATCTGCAAATATTGGGCATGGGAATTATATTGGTGTTATGGCAAGCTTAAATGCATTTTGCGAAATAGGACAACATTGTATCATAAACTCTGGAGCCATTCTTGAGCAGGAAGTTACTTTAAAAGATTTTGTTCAGATTGGAGCCGGGTCAATTATAAATACTGGTGTTACTATTGAAGAAAATGCATTTATCGGAAGTGGAGTAACTGTAGTTGCGGGAGTTAAAATAGGTAAAAATGCCAGAGTTGGAGCAGGATCTCAGGTTATTAGTGATATTCCAAAAAACACTACTGTTTTTGGAAACCCTGCCAAAGAAATTGAAAAATAATTTTTTTTTAAAAAGCACCTTGCTTGAAACAAGGAATAGCTATGAAAGAGGAATATTTAGTATTATTGTATTATTGCTACTCTCAGATCGAGAATCCTGAGGAATTTAGAGAGCAACACCATGAAATGTGTTTAGACCTCAATTTACGAGGAAGAATAATTATCGCTAACGAAGGCTTGAATGGTACTGTCTCAGGTTTGAAATCAGACTGTGAAGAGTACATGAAAAGAGTAAAGAACGATTCTAGATTCAATTCTATTGAATTCAAAGTTGAAGAGACCGACAGTCATAGATTCGAAAAGCTACATGTAAGAGTCAAACCTGAAATTGTTCATTCAGGACTAGTTCATATAAACCCAATCAAAAAAACCGGAAAATACGTAGAGCCAAAGGAGTTCCAGGAGATTCTTAGAAAAGAAGATGAGGACACTGTGATCATAGATATGAGATCAAATTATGAACACAATGTTGGTAAATTTAAGAACGCAATAACGCTGGATATTGAAAACTTCAGAGATATGCCAGATAAGATCGATGAACTTAAGAAGTTTAAAGATAAGAAGGTCATAACCTACTGCACAGGAGGAATAAAATGCGAAAAAGCGAGTGCATTTCTTCTTGAGCAAGGATTCAAAGATGTTTACCAACTGCACGGCGGCATCATTAAATACGGAATTGAAACCGGTGGGGAAAATTTTGAAGGTAAATGCTATGTATTTGATAATAGAGTAGTTTCTGATGTCAATAAGGTAAACCCAACAGTGATTTCAAAATGCTATGTTACCGGTAAGCCATCTGACAGAATGGTGAACTGTGCAAATCCTAAATGCAACCGACATATACCTATGTCTGAAGAAGGTGCAAAAATCCATAATGGATGTTGCTCAGAAAAATGCATGAATGCTCCAGAGGTAAGAGAATACAACGGAACAGGATTTTATCAAAAAAAAATGAATGGATATAATCCATACAAGGGGTTGAAGAGAACAAAAAAAAGCGTATCTTAAATGGTGTTTTTCAAGAACCATTAGATGCCTTCTATAAACAGTGAGTCTGACCTAATTGTAAACAAAGATGGTAGTGTTTACCATCTTAATCTCAAGCCCAAAAATGTAGCTGATATAATCATTACGGTTGGAGATCCGGGAAGAGTACACCGGGTTTCCAATTATTTTGATCATATTGATTTTGAAATGAATAAACGTGAGTTCATTACTCACACGGGAACATACAAAAAGAAAAGGATAACCGTAGTGAGTTCGGGAATGGGTACAGATAATGTAGAAGTACTTATGACCGAGTTAGATGCTGTTGTCAACATAGACCTGATAAAGAGACAAGAAAAACAAAAAAAGAAAAAGCTCACATTCATTCGATTGGGCACTTCAGGAAGTGTTCAGGAAGATTTACGACTAGGCAGTCATATATTTTCTGAGTATGCAGTAGGACTGGATAGCATAATGAATTTTTATGATCTTCCTCAATCAGATTTTGAAAATGAAATCACTACCAAAATTCAGAAAGACTTAAAGCTAGGATTCAAACCCTATTGTGTAAGAGGTTCCGAAAAATTAATCGAAATATTTAAATCAATCGCTAAACCAGGAAATACGATAACATGTCCGGGTTTTTACGCTCCCCAGGGTCGTTCGATACGAGTTGATTCTAAATATCCCAATATCACTGATTTTTTTAGTTTTTTTCATCATGAAGGATTTTGGGTTACCAATTTCGAAATGGAAACTGCAGGTTACTACGCTATGTCCAGATTATTGGGCCATGATGCAATAAGTTTAAATGCAATTCTGGCCAACAGAATCAGAAATCGTTTCTCAAAAGACCCCAATAAAGTAATTGATACTTTAATTAGGAAAACTTTAGATGTGATAGCTCAGAAATTATAATCTATTTTTTAGAAAAAACTGATTCAACAGCTGCTTTTAACTCATGTAAAGCATTCATGAAATGGCTTTTAGCCTCTTTCCACTTTTCATTTTGCTTATATTCATCCCATTCCTGCTCCAACTCATCCTTTTTACTTTTCAATTCCTGTATTTTCTTTTCTACTTCGTCTCTGATCTCGTCTTTCGCATCTTTACCTTCCTCTATTAAAACATCGATTTTTCTACCTAATTCTCTCAGAATATCTTCAATCTTGCCTTTATTTTCTTGTTTATCTTCCATATTGCCAATTTTTATAAAATCAATTTAATTATTTATTTCAATTTAATAATCTATTGGAAACATAATATATGCATTTTCAATGCTGAAGCTGAAGGAAATATCTTCAAATGTAAAATCTTGTAAAATATCGCGATATATCGACCAAAGTCATAGGTTAAATACCATTCTATTTTAATGTCTTAGTAAATTACTCTTGTGTTTCGAATAAAGGACAAATCCAGTAGATTAATACTTATAGTTTTTCTGACAATCCTGCTTCCTACAGCTGCCTATCTCATTTATGCCATAAGTTCTATGCGTGAAAATGAGAAAGCTTTTAAACAAGTCTATCAGGATCAACTTGAATCGATATTGTTTTCAGTTAATCAATATTCCAGTGATTACTTAAGTGCTTTGATTACAAAAACAGAAAAAGAAATAGACAATAAAAACCCTGAAGAACTTAGTAGTGAGCTGCTTTCCACTCTGGGTGCAAATGGGTTTTATGCTATTGAAATATTAAGCCTCGATAGTAACTCAATTGTTTCACTTACTTCAAATCGGCAGAATTTTCAGGATAACTCCATCTTCAACAAAATTTTGGAACAAAATAGAAAAACAATATCAAGACTGGTCCAGTACTACAAAACGGGGTATCGAAAGATCGAGCCCGCAGGTATGATTTCATTAGATGGGGTTGTATATCAATCTTTTATAGCAATTATTGGAAAACAAGGGAATGAGCATATTTTTATTGGCCTAATCAATCCAAATGACTTTGTTTCAGAAGTACTCAGACCAAAATCCCAGGAATTTGCAGACCAGCAAATGATCATTGCATTCAGTAGAAAAAACTCGAAGGAAATAATGTTTACTACCGACTCTTTGAATAATAAAGAATTGGTATCAATTGATATGTGGTTGTTTCCCGAGCTTACAATAGGAATAGCGAATAAAGGAAGAACTATCCAGGAACTTGTTAATGAGCGACTTACCTACAATTTAGTGTCTGTTGGTATTCTAAGTGTACTACTAATTATTGGTTTCACTTTGGTAATTTCCAATATTAGAAGAGAAGTGAAGCTTGCCCAAAATAAATCTGATTTTGTTTCCAATGTATCACATGAATTGAGAACACCTCTGTCTTTAATAAGCATGTTTGCTGAAACGCTACTTATGGGGAGAGTGAAAGTAGAATCTAAAAAAAATGAATACATTGAAATAATTTTTAAGGAATCTCATCGCCTATCGAACATCGTAAATAGAATACTAAACTTCAGTAAGATAGAAGCTAACAAAAGAGAGTATCATCTGGAGACACTGGAGCTCAATGTTCTTACTGAAAGTGTTTTTAATGATTATTCTTTCCACCTTGAGCAAAAAGGATTTAAATATGAACTTGAGACCTCTGGTAATGAACTTTTAATTAACGGCGATAGAGAGGCTATATATGAAGCAATTGTAATCCTAATTGATAATGCAATAAAATATTGTGATTCAGAGAAGTACGTTAAAATGAAAGTTAATCATACAGAAACACATAGCTGGATAGAGGTTGAAGATCACGGAATAGGAATACCAAAGGACAGGTTAAATCAAATTTTCGATAAGTTTTACAGGATTAGTGATAAAGATATTTATAAAACTCAGGGCGCAGGGCTAGGATTATCAATACTCAAACACATTATGGATGCCCATAATGGCCAAATAAAAGTTGAAAGTCAGGTTGGAAAAGGAAGTACCTTTAAATTAATCTTTAATAATTTAACAGATGGCAAAGATATTAATAGTTGAAGATGAACCCAGTATGAGAATGGGTCTGAAGGATAATCTTGAATTTGAATCATTCGAGGTTGAACAAGCTGTGGATGGTATAGATGGATTAGAAAAAATCAGGCAAAATTCATACGAACTTATTTTACTGGATGTAATGATGCCAAGGATGTCCGGACTTGATGTATGCAAAACTATTAGATCTGAGAATATAAATACTCCTGTTATTTTTTTAACAGCAAAAAGTGAAGAAATAGATAAGGTTCTCGGTTTAGAGATGGGTGCTGATGACTATATAACGAAACCATTTAGTGTAAGAGAACTACTTGCCAGGGTCAAAGCTGTTCTTAGAAGAGGTAAGAATAATAATGAGACTCATGAAGAAGTTTTTGTCATAGGAAACCTAAAGGTTGATTTCAATCACTATGAAGCAGAGCTTAATGGAAAAGCTGAAAAAATGTCTCATAAAGAATTTGAAGTGCTGCATTTTTTAATTCAACACAAAAATGAAGTTGTAAGTAGATATCAGTTATTAGAAGAAGTTTGGGGTTACGAATCTCATCCAACTACACGAACGGTTGACAACTTCATTTTGAAGCTCAGACAAAGAATAGAAGCAAATCCAAATGATCCTAAATACATTTTGACCGTTCATGGTGCTGGATACAAACTAATTATTGACTAAAAAACCCTGCATTTAGCCCTTTTTTTTACTATTTAGACATCTAAAGACACGATTGTGACATTTTGTGACATTCGTTTACGAGGCCGTGACAAACTCTGTCAGAAAAGGCCGTAATTATGTATACGAAAGTTAAAAGAAATAATAACTCTAAGGCTAAACTCAAAATATCATGAAAAAATCAATCACAATCGCTGCAATTCTTATAACAGTTATAGGTACAGCATTTGCCTCAGGAAGTGAAACTAAAAAAACCAATAAAGCCGAGCAGGTTAAGGTTTTTGAAACTAATGATGATGTATTCAAATTGATATATCCATTTAAAGAAGAAAACACTATCCAAATTGCAATCAAAGATTCAAAAGGAAGAACACTACTTGAAGAAGAAGTTCAAAATACAGAGGGCTTTACAAAATCATATGACTTATCAGGATTAAAAGATGGAGCATATACATTGACCATTATAGATTCAGATGAAAAAATAGAAAAGTCAATGAATGTAGCAGATGATACAAGTCTTGCTTTGTTAGAAACTAATTCTAAAGAATATAAACTGATAGCGGATTTTAAAACGAAATCAGATATGTATGTTAACATATACAACCAGGATCTTGAATTAGTTCACTATGAAAAAATTGACAATGTAACAGGTTTTACCCGAAACTATAATCTGTCCAATATTGAAGGCGAAGAATTTACTTTCGAAGTAAAAAGCTGGACAAATAGTAAAAAAGTAGCAACAAAATAATACTTCTACATACATCTTCATACTATTTTACTAAAAGCCCCTTCTTGTATCAGAAGGGGTTTTTGTTTGTGACATTTTTTGACAAAAGATTGCTTTAAGATGAAGATTGTATGTTTAGATTGCCGTTGAATTTAGTAGACCTGAATTCATATATGATGAGAACTATTAAACTTATATTATTCATTTGCTTATTGATCAACGCTTTTAGTGTTCAGGGTGAACCTGAGCAACCTGAAAGAGTAGTTGATTTAAGAGGTTACTGGCAGTTTTCGATTGGAGATAATCTGAAGTGGGCCGAAGCAGATTTTGATGACAATGAATGGACAGTTATGTTTGTACCAGCTGCATGGGAAAATGAAGGTTTCCACGGTTATGATGGATATGCCTGGTACAGAACAACATTTGATTTAAAGAAAGATAAAAACCAGGCTTACTTTATAGATTTGGGTTATATCGATGATGTCGACCAGGTATTTATAAATGGTGAAATGATTGGATTTACTGGTTCTTTTCCTCCTAATTTCAAAACAGCATTTGATTCAAAAAGAAGATATTTTATTCCTGAAGAATTTCTGAATGAGGGGATGAATGTTATCGCTGTTAGAGTATATGACACTGTTTTGGAAGGAGGTATTATTAAGGGAAGACCCGGAATATATGTCGAATCAAATATGCCTTCGCAATCATATGTACTGGAAGGACTCTGGAAATTCAGAGAAGGGCAACGAGATCGATACAGAGATAAGGATTACGATGATTCAGATTGGGAATTAGTAAAGGTTCCTCATTTCTGGGCTGCCTACAAACACATGAAGATTACACGATATGGCACCTACAGAAAAGAATTTGAATTACCCGATAAACTAAGGAATCAAAAGGAATTGGTTCTTATACTTGGAAAAATTGATGACTTTGATCGTGTTTATCTCAATGGGAAGCTAATAGGTTTTACGAATGATGGAAAACCTTTTGGTAGATCTGAATCTTATAATGAATACCGAATTTATGCTTTATTAAACTCTGCTCTTAATAGGAATGGTAAAAATATCTTAACTGTAGAAGTTGAAGATATGGGCTGGAATGCAGGAATTTATCAGGGACCAATTGGTATTGCTACTTCTGAAAATTACCAGCGCTTTATCGAAATATTCAATTTCTATTAGTTTTTGAATACCATTTATAGATTACATCTTCTGCAGGCTTATCCTGAGGTGTAAAATTAGGATCATTCATGCCTCCAACTTCATTTATTAAATGCCATTTCCAAATAAAACCACCTGCAAACCAATTTTCCTCCCAAAATGATCGAAAAAGTGATTCATATGCATTTGCCTGACAAACCATACTGATTTGTTTTTTATCAGCTTTCCAATGTTTACCTGCAGTTTTTATTACACTTTGATATCCAAATTCTGTAAATAATACTTGGGAATTATGCTTAGATGAAAAATCTCTCAATTCCCCTTTTACTTCTTTCCATTCATTGACAAGATGCTCAACACTCGGAACAGAATCTTCAGAAATAGGGAAATAAGCATCAATGCCAATATAATCGAGTTCATTCCAAAAGCTTACATTTTTATAATTATCCCAATTTGCAGCGTACGTAATTTTACCTGTATATATTTTCCTGACATCTCCTATTAGATTCGACCAAAACTCGGGTCTGCTTTTAACAGAATTCCTTATTTCAGTTCCAATACAAAAAATATCCACATTTAGATCCTGGGCAATTTTAGCATAAGTAAGAATATATTTGTCGTAGTCATTTTCCCACTTCGACCATAGCAGTGAATCAAACGTTAGATCCCCAGCCCATCCCTGCCCTCCTACCCAAAGATGAGGTTTTAGCATTACTTTGAGATTCTTCATTTTGGCAATTTGAATCAGGCTATCAGCACCCGACTCTTTTTCTCCCCACCATTGTCTTGGATGGTCAAAAATCACTTCGGCTGTTTCCGGTCTGGTGAATGCATAGGGAATAATCGCCACATAGTTTGGGGAGACCTTAGATACATTTCTGAAACTGGTATCAAATTCATGACTCCAGGGTGATACCAGAGAAACACCATTTATTTTTTCTGATTGATCTTTTTTTATTGGTAAAAGTTTAAAGATTATCAGCAAAAAAAGTGGTAACGCAAATGAACCTGCTATAATCTGTCTTTTCATTTAGATAATCAATCTCAATTTGTATCTAATATACTGAAAAACAATGCTTTGCACTGTATTAATTGAGATTAATCGAATCTTTGAATGTCGGCCCCCAATGCAGCTAGTCTTTTATCTATGAATTGATAGCCTCTGTCTATTTGTTCTACATTGTGTATTGTGCTTACACCTTCTGCTGATAACGCAGCTATTAAAAGTGATACTCCAGCTCGAATATCGGGCGATGTCATTGATATTCCTTTTAGAGGAAAATCACGATCTAATCCAATCACAGTTGCTCTGTGAGGATCACAAAGAATTATCTGAGCACCCATATCAATAAGCTTATCAACAAAAAACAATCTGCTTTCAAACATTTTCTGATGAATAAGTACAGTTCCTTTAGCTCGAGTTGCAGTAACAAGAGCAATACTCAACAAGTCAGGAGTAAAACCCGGCCATATTGCATCAGAGATTGTTAAAATAGAACCATCAATATATGATTCTATCTCATAGTGTTCCTGAGCCGGTATATGTATATCATCATCAATAAACTCCATTTTAATACCGAGTCTCTCGAATGTATGTGGAATGATTCCTAATTGATCTATTCGAGCATTCTTTATCTTAATATCGGATTGTGTCATTGCTGCCATTCCAATAAAAGAACCTATTTCGATCATGTCAGGAAGCATAGTGTGATCAGTTCCTTTCAACTCTTTCACACCTTCAATATTTAGTAGATTTGAACCAACACCAGTAATTTGTGCGCCCATTCTATTCAGCATCTTACATAGTTGCTGAATGTATGGTTCGCAGGCTGCATTATAGATTGTAGTTTTTCCCTCCGCAAGGACTGCAGCCATAATAATATTTGCAGTACCTGTCACAGAAGCTTCATCCAGGTGCATATATGTTCCTACCAGATTGGAACCATCTACCGAATAAAAAGAAGTTTTTGTATCGTAATTGAATTTAGCACCAAGTTTTTCAAAACCATAGAAATGGGTATCAACTCTTCTTCTACCTATTTTATCACCTCCTGGTTTCGGCATCTTCCCTTTTCCAAACCTGGCAAGCAATGGCCCAAGGATCATTATTGAACCTCGGAGGGAGGATGCTTTTTCCTTAAATTCTTCAGTATCAAGAAAAGATATATTGATATTTCGCGCTACAAATCGATAAGATTCTTCCCCGGTTTTTTCAATTTGAACCCCAAGGTCTGCAAGTAATTCAATGAGCTTGTTTACATCCCTGATGTTGGGAATCTTGTGAATATGAACAGGTTCATCTGTTAATAGTACTGCCGAAATTATCTGTAAAGCCTCGTTTTTAGCTCCCTGGGGTATAATTTCACCTGAAAGACGTTTTCCGCCAACTACTCGAAATGATGACATTAATTGCTTCTTCTTCTTTTGTTTCTTTTGTTTCTATTTTGATTTTTTCTTCCTCTATGACCTGAGTAGTCATTATCTCTTTTGGACATATCGAATAGCTTGAATTCCTTGACTTTTTCCATATCAATGTCCAATTGATTTTTAGACAGCTCCTTTATGATTTTGAGGATCTGGTCATCTTCAATATAATCCTTATTCCATGAAACATAAAAAGACTTCATGAGTCTACCAATAGAAACAATCGCCCCCTCTTTCTCTTCCTGATCTTCCAATTCTATTGCAGAATTAATGAGCTGTTCAACATTTCTACCAAAATGCCTGTATTTAATCTCATTTGAATAATATTTCATTCTTTGAGGCTTTCTGGTAAGAATTGAAGATTCCGGTTTTGGATATGGGCTATCAACGTCCAGATCAAAATTTGTCATTATGAAAAGGTCATCCCAAACCTTCTGGTCATAGTCAGCAGATCCTTTAACATTCGGGTTGATTTGCTTCATTAATTCTACTAAAGTCCTGGCGTAGCTGTTACGTTTTTCTTTGTCTTCAACATTTCTTAGTTGGAAGGCGAGTTTTTGAATGTTCCTGCCATATTCCATTAAATTCAGTCTCTCTCTCTCTGTATTATAGTCCATGTGATAAAATTATTGCTTCAAAAATAGGCAAATACTGTCAGTCATCCCCTAAATATGCTATGCATTTTAATTCAATTGCGATTGGAGTCGGAAGAGCGTTGATTTCAACTGTAGTTCTTGTAGGCCTAATTTCTTTGAAATACTCGGCGTATACTTCATTATATTTCTTAAAATCATCTTTGATGTTTGTAAGAAAAACAGTCACATCAAGTAAATTTTCCCAGCTGGCTCCGCAATCCTCAAGAACAGTCTTTACATTATCAAAAACAGATCTGCACTGCTTTTCTATATCATATTCCACTATTTCGCCTTCATTATTCAATGTTACACCGGGGATTTCTTTGGATCCTTTCTTACGTGGACCTATTCCTGATAGGTATAAAAAATCTCCTGCTTTTCTGGCGTGAGGGTATAGACCAACTGGCTCAGGGGCTTTTGATGATTTAAGTTCTTTACTCATGAGTTCATTATATCTTCTATTTCTTCAGCATGAATAGGAATATTCTTCATCAGATTTTTATGTCCGGAATCTGTGATCAACACATCATCCTCGAGTCTTATTCCAATTCCTTCATTTCTGATGTAAATGCCGGGCTCTACTGTAAAAACCATACCTGGTTCAAACTTTTTATATACTGAGGCCACATCATGAACATCCAGGCCCAGATGATGTGAGGTTCCATGCATGAAATACTTTTTGTAAGCAGGCCAGTCCGGGTTTTGATTTTTTATGTCTTCCTTATCTAATAAACCCAATTCGATTAATTCCTCCGTCATTAATTCACCAACTTGCCTGTGGTATTCAGGTATTGAATTTCCAGGAACCAATAACTCAGTAGCCTGATTCTTGACTCGGAGAACAGCATCATAAATTTGCCTCTGTCGCTTAGTAAACTTCCCGTTTATAGGAATCGTCCGGGTCATATCTGCATTGTAGTTAGCATATTCAGCACCAACATCCATGAGTAAAAGGTCTCCATCCTTTAGCTGTTGATTGTTTTCCACGTAATGAAGTACGCATGCATTAGCTCCTCCTGCAATGATTGGCTGATAAGCAAAACCACGAGATCTGTTTTTTAAGAAAATGTAGTTGTATTCTGCTTCTACCTCATATTCCCATACTCCAGGCTCAACTACCTCCAAAACATCTCTAAATCCTAATTCTGTAATATGACAAGAATGTTCCAGTATATCTACTTCATGTTTTGATTTGATACATCTCAAATCATACATAATTGGAGCAAGTCGTTCATAATTGTACAATGGATAATGATTTTTACACCATTTGATCAACCTGTCATTTGCAGTTTCTACTTCAGAGGCATTTCGAATATGTTCATTTTTGTATAAATAAATGTTTTCTGACTCTGCCATTATTGTGTAGAGAGTTTTTTCAAACTCATGAGTCCATTTAATATTCTTTATACCGGAAGTCTCATGACCTTCTTCTTTGGTGTACTTATGACCTTCCCAAATTGCAATTTCCTCGTTGGTTTCCCTCAAAAAAAGAAGCTCTCTCATCTTTTCATCCGGAAAATCAGGCGCCATAATCAAAACTGTCTCTTCCTGATGAATCCCTGTTAGATAGAATAAATTTGTGTTCTGATAAAACG
>CAYTFO010000055.1:0-4906 GCA_964437135.1 uncultured Roseivirgaceae bacterium
GTGAAGCCAGAATAAGAGTTCAAATGTCAGCCGTACATGAAAAAGAACATCTTGATAAGGCAATTCAGGCATTTACTGAAGTCGGGAAAGATTTGGGAGTAATAAAATAGATTACTCAGAAACAGACTCTTTTTGCTCTTTGACTTCCTCCTCTTTTACTTTATTTAAAATGGAGGAGGTCTGCTCTATTTTCTCATCGTAGAGATATTCATTAATTATGGATCTAAGCTCTTTTGAAG
Organism: uncultured Roseivirgaceae bacterium; assembly: GCA_964437135.1. GTDB lineage: Bacteria > Bacteroidota > Bacteroidia > Cytophagales > Cyclobacteriaceae > CAYTFO01. Next base: position 240 of record CAYTFO010000055.1, read on the forward strand.
AAAGGTTTTTAGATAAAGATCCATTTCTGGCTACTGATATTTGACCGGTTTCTTCAGAAACAATCAAAATAAGCACATCAGTTGCTTCGGACATACCAATTGCTGCCCTGTGTCTCAATCCAAAATTTGCAGGTATATCATCTCTTTCAGATACCGGAAGTATACATCTGGCTGCAACTATTCTATTTTCATAAATAATGATCGCACCATCATGTAATGGGCTGTATTTATTGAAAATAGAAACAAGTAATCTCTTTGATACAATAGAATCTAACCTATCACCGGACTCTGCATAAAACTTTAGCTCAGAATTTTTTGAAATCACTATCAATGCACCAGTGTTTGTACCTCCAAGAGTTTTACATGCATCTATAATTGGGGATATTTCAGTTTTACCTGATACACCATTTGAATTCCATAGAGATTTAAAATTTTTAAAGAAATTTCCCTCATTGAAAATTGTAGTTTTTCCAAGCAAAAGCAGGAATTTGCGAATCTCCTGCTGAAATAAAATTATTACTGCCAATACACCAACACCCATAAACTCTCCAAGAATGCTGGAGAGTAATTCCATATCAATAGCTCTTACAACCAAATAAATAAGATAAAGGGATAAAAAACCAAGGAAAACCCTGATAGCAACACTACCTCTCATCAATTTATAAACCTGATAGAGTAGCACTGTAACTAACAAAATGTCAAGAATGTCAACAAATTTTAGCTTCAGAAATCCTATGGTCAATACTGCAATCAATTATTAATAGTTAATTGGTAAAGTTTTATCGCTTCCAGGGCAGGTTTTACATCATGAACCCGCAAAATTGATGCCCCTTTTTGCAAAGCTAAGACATTTAATACGGTTGTACCATTCAAAGCTTCATCTTGTGAAATATCAAGTGACTTAAATATCATAGATTTCCTGGAAAGGCCGGCAAGTATTGGTTTTTCCATATGCTTCAGGTAATCTAAATGATTGAGCAGATGAAAATTCTGTTCCCTGTTTTTAGCGAACCCAAATCCCGGATCAATGATAATGTCATTTACACCATTTGTTTCCAGTTTCCATATTTTCTCAGCAAAATAACTGGTTACTTCTTTTAGTAGATAATCATATTGATTTAAGCTTTTCATCGTTTGTGGATCCCCCTTCATATGCATCATGATATAGGGGATATTTCTTTCTATTATTAAATCAAACATCGACTCATCCAAACTGCCCCCTGAAATGTCATTGACTATATCTGCTCCTTTATCCAGAGCAACTTCTGCTATTTTTCTTCTGAACGTATCGATAGAAAGAATTGACTCAGGAAACTCCTTTTTGATCTGAATTATAGGTTCAATTATTCTTCTTAATTCCTCTTCTTCTGAAATATGATCTGCCCCGGGCCTTGAAGAATATCCACCAACATCTAATATCCTGGCTCCTTCCTGAAGCATTTTTTCTGCTTTAGAGAGAATTTTTTCAATTGAATTCACTCTGCTTCCTTCATAAAAAGAATCAGGAGTAACATTCAGAATCCCCATTACTATTGGTTCATCTAAACTAAATAGTTGTCCTTTTATATTTAAGCTTGACAATTTATTTTAATTGAAGACTGTTTCACTAATTTTACCTTAAATTAATAACAAAGCAAAATACCTTGAAAAAAGCTACAGAGGAAGCCTATAATGATATAATTTCTGAGTGCAAATCTCTTTTTGAAAATAAAACTAAAGATTATGGAACTGCCTGGCGGATTCTCAGAGTTCCTTCTATCACTGATCAGATTTTTATTAAAGCTCAAAGAATACGTTCAATACAGGAAAAAGGTGAACAAAAAATATCTGATGATATCAGGTCAGAATTTATAGGAATTATCAATTATTGTATAATCGCCATAATTCAGGTGAATCTCTCTAAAAATGAAAACCTTGAACTTACATGGGATTTTCTTGAGCCACTGTATGACAGATATTCTAAAGAAACACGTGATCTTTTAATCAATAAAAACCATGATTATGGTGAAGCATGGAGGGATATGCGCATTAGCTCAATAACTGATATAATTCTAATGAAGTTACTTCGTGTTAAACAAATTGAAGATAATCAGGGAATCACAATAGTATCCGAAGGAGTTATAGCAAACTATCAGGATATGATAAATTATGCAGTCTTTTGTTTGATAAAAATGAATGAAGAATGAAATTATTAAAGGAATTTTCAAGGTTTTTCGTTGGTATTCTATTTATCATTTCCGGTCTTATCAAGGTAAATGACCCGGTAGGTACCGCAATAAAATTAGAGGAATACTTTCAGGTATTTGCTTACGATTTTGCTCCATTTTTCGAGATTTTTGTCCCAGCGGCATTGTTTTTCTCTGTCTTTCTAAGTGTATTGGAGGTAGTTTTAGGGATAGCATTATTACTCAATTACCAACCCAAAATAAACTCCTGGATATTATTACTACTTATAATTTTCTTTTCATTCCTAACATTTTATTCTGCTTACTTCAATAAAGTAACAGATTGCGGGTGCTTTGGTGATGCAATTAAATTCACACCATGGCAATCGTTCACTAAGGATATGGTTTTACTTGTTTTCATTGGAATTATTTTCAATTTTAAAAATGATTATAAAAGTTTTCTTCCATCTAAAACAGGTCATATTGCAATGTCAGTAACCACAATCATTCTAATTATACTATCAATAATTGCTATTAGACATCTACCTTTTATTGATTTCAGAACTTATAAAATCGGTAACAACCTCGGAGAACTCATGCAGCCTTCTGGAGAACTGCAATATGAATATCTAATGGAAAAAGATGGAGAGATATTTCGTTTTGACTCCTACCCTTCTGATAAAAGTTACAACTTCAAAGAGATGGTAATTCTAAACCCGGAAGTTCAGCCAAAAATAACAGATCTGGCAGTCTGGAATGATGATGGTGAGTTTACAGAACAGTTATTATCCGGTGCCAAATTGCTATTGATTACTCATAGTGTTGAGAAATCATCTTTAAAGAGCATCAATGACATCAACGCACTTTTTGATAAAGTAGAAATTGCTGAAAAATGGTCTTTGACTGCCTCCGGACCAGAGTTATACAATGATTTTGCTGACAAGAATAAAATTGAATTACCTTACTTTTTTGCTGATGCAACTGTTTTAAAAACAATGGTAAGATCCAATCCGGGTATTATATTATTGAAAGATGGCGTAGTGAAGGGTAAATGGCACTTCAATGATGTTCCAACTGTAAGTGAAATCAACAGGTTACTATACGAATGATCACTTTTTTTATTGGATTACCAGGCTCAGGGAAAACTACAATTGGTAAAAAGTTTGCAGAAAAACTTGACGTTCCTTTCATTGACCTTGATGACATGATCGAAAAATCTGAAAAAATGAAGATTTCAGAGATTTTTGAAAATAAAGGAGAGGATTATTTCCGTCAGGTAGAACACAATAAATTACGTTCCCTCGAATATCTGGATGATAACCTGGTGGTGAGTACTGGTGGTGGGACTCCCTGTTTTATGGATAACATCAACCTCATGCGAAAAATGGGAACAATCATATATTTGAATCCGCCCATAGAAATAATTGTAAACAGATTATCCGGAGATCAAACCAGGCCTCTTTTAATGGGAAATGTCCGTGAGACCATTGATAAATTATATAGTCAACGAAAAACATACTACGAACAGGCCGACTTTAAATTCGATACTCCTGATGTTGATCTCAATAAATTACATCACTGGCTAAGAAATCAGCTATAGATTAAATCCAAGAGTAACAGCTGCATTCCACCAGTTATTATCGACTTCCGCATATAATGCAGATGGTTCAACTGTAGTATCATAAGGAGAAGGAAAAGTTGAATATTCAGCTTTGGATAAAAGCAGATCAACGAAGAAGTCTTCATTTCTAAACCCTATACCTCCAGTGTAGAGAACCCTGCTTCTATCAAAAATCCTCGGATCAGCGTATGGATCCGCCTGAAAATTGTATCCACCGCGCACCCTGAAATTATCAACTCTTATCTCAGCTCCAAATCTATAATTGATGACAGATGTATACAATTCCTGAATAAGGTCATTATCTTCTGTAACACCAAAGTCATTGGATTTTATTTTCGCACTTGAATAGTCGACGAATTCAACATCCCCGGTTAAAAAACCATATTTACCTATAAAAAATGCCGCACCAAGGTTTAATCTATCTGGTGTTATTATTGTGTAATTTGAAATGAACAAATCACTTCTGAATTGAATTGATCCGAGCTCCGTTGTATCTCCGGTGACATAAAACACACCTGAGTTCCAATTGGTATCAAAAGAATAATCATTTTCCTCGTTCATCCAAAGAGCTGTAGGAGTCGTATACGATACTCCAACCGTCATAAAGTAAACAGGTCTTACCGTGAGACCAAATACGCCATTAACACCCGAACCATTTAGAAATAATCGATCTTCTACTTTAAAAGAATTCAGTAAATCGTCAGGTGTTCCATCTGCAAATTCAAAATTGGATTCGGTGTATGTCCTTCTGCGATTATAATTTATATTCTGCAGTCCCAAACCACCACCAAAGTAAATAATATCATCATAATTAGCGCCACCCGAGAAATTCACCTGGTATTGGCCTCCACTTGTAAAGATCTCCTCTCTTTGGAAGGGAA
>CAYTFO010000055.1:4916-19437 GCA_964437135.1 uncultured Roseivirgaceae bacterium
AAGACCCACCATAAAAACCAAATAGAGAACTGTAACCATCAATTATCGAGTTATCATCCAGATTAGGTGAGATAAAAACATTACCGTTTCTTTCATTTACAATAAAATCTACATCTGTGCTGTAATCAGCTTCATCTATCAAAAACTGGTCATAAGCAGCAAAAGGTAAATCCGGAAGATTATTTGGTAAGAAATTTTCAGCCTGGTCAACCATTGCATCCAGAAATGAACTATTGAAATTTCTACCCTGATAAACCGTCTCATTCTGAAAATCATTGACTCTGTTTAAAGTAATAGCGAATGATCCTCCTCTAAATTTATCAGGTTGAATATCACTTTTCGAGTAGTTTAAAAGTACCCCAAGTTGATTTATGTTAAAATTGACCCGGTTAGCACTTGAAATATCCCCTAAATAATCTGCATCTGTATTGTGAAAATTAATGGATGGAGTAAATGAAAATACTCCTTTATTGAAAAATCCAAGTCCGGCAGGGTTTGATGCTGCCAGACTTAAATCTCCACCCAGAGCTACCTGAGCACCTCCCAGTGCCTGAATTCTTGCAGTCCCACCAAATGATGTTTGACTAAAAAGTAGTGCATCATTATAGTATCCAAACTGTGCTTTCGAAACATGTATTAAACATAATCCTAGCACGCTAACTAAGGTTAGCTTTAAAGTTTTCATCGACTTACAGTTATTATTTTAGCCTAAATTAACCACCTCTTCTGGATCCACCAGACCTTGAGCCACCTGAACTACTACTTCCGCCAGAACTTCTGCTTCCGCCAGATGAACGGACGCCACCAGAGCTTCGACTTCCACCGGATGAACTCCTGTTATAGCTTCCACTACTTCTTTGGCTACTGGAACCTGAACGATAAGTTCCGGAAGAACTCCTGCTTCTTGAACCGGAAGAATAACTACTGTTTGATCTGGTTCCTGAAGAACTCCTGCTGTAGGTATTGCTTGAGCCTGTATTACTATCGTATCTTCTTCCACTTGAAGAAGTCCCATACCTTGAATCACTACTTCTATTGGTTCTGGAAGTATATCCGGCATTATCTGTCCTTGCTGAACCGGAGGAACTTCTGCTGTAAGCTTCTGCTCTATTGCTATAGTCACTTCTTGAGTAATTTCCAGAGTATGATTCTCTTGTTCTGGGACTCGATGATGACCTGGAGTAGGCTCTATTATCTGTCACACCAGACCTTGACCTGTTGTAATACTCATTTTGAGTTTGGGTATAATCCCTTCCAGATCTAGTATCATAATCCCTATTAGGAGTTGTAGTTCTGGAAACTCTTCCATTAGATGCAGTACTTCTGCTATTACCGTATACCACTCCAGTTCTGGTCCTTCTTGGACTCACTACAGCATGTCTGTAGTCATTTCTATAGTAGACATATGGACTGTAGCAAACCGGATATCTGTAGTAAGGGCTTCCCCAATATGGATTACCCCAACCCCAGCCATAAGACCATCCAACTCTCCAGCCAAATCCGGGAGAAGGTCCCCAAAAAGGATCATAAAATCCCCAGTAAGGGTTATATCCCCAAAACGGATCGTAATATCCTCCCCATCCGGTTCCATATGAAACTGCAAAACTTGACCCCCAACCCCATGGGCTATAGCCGAAACCAACGTTAAAATTCACATTATTTCTTGGATAAACCGGACTAGCTGTAGGGTATGCATTATAGTAATTATTAATTACTGTAGGAGAAGCTGCACTTACTTCCTCAGGATAATACCCGTTTATATTGGTTGAAGGAGCTTCCACTTCAGAAACATAGGAATCATAATCCTGCTCATTTTCACTGTATTGAGCTTGTGCTTGATACCTTGCTATATATTCAGGATTAACATTTTTTGATGTGTTATCCTGTGGGAATTCCTCATTGTATTGATTATTTTTAAATGACTCATATGCATCTTTAGAATCATTTCGCTCAGGTTTAAGATCATAACTTACCTTTTTTCGGTCTTTTTTTGAAAAATACATATCATCATATTCCTGAGCATATGAACCCGAAACCCCAGCCATCGCAAAAATTATTGCGAGTATCGTCGATCTTATTACCATTGCTTTCATAATTCTAATTGTTTAGTGAATATTTAGTAATTAGTAATCCCGCAAATACTATCTTTGGGCACCTAATTTACATATTTACTAGTGCAATAAGCATACCAAAATACTACAATTAAATGGCAAAAGCGATTCCAAGCAGAGAAGAAGATTATTCTCTATGGTACAACGAGTTGGTAAAAAAGGCTGGTCTTGCTGAAAATTCACCTGTTAGAGGCTGTATGGTTATCAAACCGCATGGGTTTGCAATCTGGGAAAAGATGCAGCAAACGCTCGATATGATGTTTAAGGAAACCGGACATGAAAACGCATATTTCCCACTCTTTATACCCAAATCATATCTAAGTAAGGAGGCTGATCATGTAGAAGGTTTTGCAAAAGAATGTGCTGTTGTAACACATTACCGATTAAAAAATGATGATAATGGTGAAGGCGTTGTTGTTGATCCGGAAGCAAAACTTGAAGAGGAACTTATCGTCCGACCGACATCTGAAACTGTTATTTGGGATTCTTATAAAAACTGGATTCAATCCTACAGAGATTTACCATTGCTAATCAACCAGTGGGCAAATGTGGTAAGATGGGAAATGAGAACCAGACTTTTCCTGAGAACTGCAGAGTTTTTATGGCAGGAAGGACATACTGCGCACGCTACTAAAGAGGAAGCTATTGTAGAAACAAAACAAATGCTTGATATATACGCAACATTTGCGGAGGAATATATGGCAGTGCCAGTTATAAAAGGAGTGAAATCTGAAAATGAAAGATTCGCAGGTGCTGTAGACACCTATTGTATTGAAGCTTTAATGCAGGATGGTAAAGCACTTCAGGCTGGAACTTCTCATTTTCTTGGACAAAACTTTGCAAAAGCTTTTGATGTAAAATTTGCCACGAAAGAAGGCAAAGAAGAGTTTGTGTGGGGAACATCCTGGGGCTCCAGCACTCGTTTGATGGGGGCTTTAGTAATGGCACATTCAGACGATGATGGTCTCATCATACCTCCTAAACTTGCTCCTATACAAGTTGTGATAGTGCCTATATACAAGGGTGATGAACAACTTGCGAGAATAACTGAAACCGCAAACGTTCTAATGAAAGGTCTTAGAGACTTAAATATTCAGGTGAAATTTGATAATAGAGACACTCATAAGCCAGGATGGAAATTTGCTGAATATGAATTAAAGGGTGTACCGGTTAGAGTTGCCATTGGTCCAAAAGATTTAGAAAATGGTACTGTTGAGATCGCCAGAAGAGATACAAAAGAAAAAACAACTATTAAAATTGAGGAAGCTGTTGAAAGGATAAGATCACTAATGAAAGAAATCCAGGATAGTATTTTTCAAAAAGCATTGGATTTTAGAAAAAGTAATACTCATTATGTTGATACTTATGAGGAATTTAAAAACATTTTAGAGGAAAAAAGCGGCTTTATCTATGCACATTGGGATGGATCAGTGGAAACGGAGGAAAAAATAAAAGATGAAACAAAAGCAACAATTAGATGTATTCCTTTTGATGAATCGGAACCTGGTAAATGTATGGTTACAGGAAAACCTTCAAAACAAAGAGTAGTTTTTGCAAAAGCATACTAAATTGTAGTTATGGAATGGCTTTGGGTTATCGGATTTATTTTATTTGGCATCGGGTTGATTGTCATTGAAGTAATTTTTGTTCCCGGAACAACAATTGTTGGCATTGGAGGATTATTATGTACAGCATACGGCATTTATTTGTCCTATGATTATTTTGGATCCACAACAGGTAATATAACACTGGTCATTACAGGGTTGATTTGCTTAATTGGGCTAATTTATGCGTTGAAAACCAACGCTTGGTCAAGGTTTTCTTTAAAAGACACCAACCTAGGTAAGGTCAACGATGATTATAAATTTATTCTTGAACCTGGAACTGAAGGGCAGGCAATATCGGATATTAAACCGATTGGTAAAGCTCTTTTAGATGAAAATGAAGTCGAAGTAAGATCTCTTGGAGGTTTTATTGAAGCTGGAAAGAAAATAAGAATTGTTAGAATAGAAAATACACGAATATTTGTAGAACCTTTAAATGAAATATAATGGGTAGTTTATCGCTTATTTTAATCGTCTTTGCGGCGATAGTAGGCTTTTTTATTTTTCTATACTTTGTCCCTGTTAATCTTTGGATTACAGCGATATTTTCAGGAGTTAGAGTTGGCCTGCTTGAATTGGTATTTATGAGGATCAGAAAAGTACCTCCGTCAATTATAGTCAATTCATTAATTACGGCAACCAAGGCTGGATTGATGATCACTGAAGAAGTAGATAAAGAAAGCAGAAGGATGTTGAAATCGCAAGATCTTGAAACACACTATCTTGCAGGTGGTAATGTACCTCAGGTAATAAAAGCCTTAATATCAGCTGATAAGGCTAATATAACGCTTTCATTCAAGCAGGCAACAGCTATTGACCTGGCAGGAAGGGATGTTTTTGAAGCTGTTCAAATATCAGTAAATCCCAAAGTAATCAACACACCTTCAGTAGCTGCAGTTGCAGCAGATGGTATTCAGCTGGTAGCTAAAGCCAGAGTAACCGTAAGGGCAAATATCCAACAACTTGTAGGAGGTGCTGGTGAGGATACTATTTTGGCAAGAGTTGGTGAAGGTATAGTTACTTCAATTGGTTCTGCTTCTACTCATAAAGAAGTATTAGAAAACCCGGATAAGATATCAAAATTAGTACTACAAAGAGGTCTAGATGCAGGAACAGCATTTGAAATTTTATCTATTGATATTGCTGACGTTGATGTTGGAGCAAATATTGGTGCTAAACTTCAAACAGATCAGGCTAGCGCTGACCTTAAGGTGGCTGAAGCTAAAGCTGAAGAAAGAAGAGCGATGGCAGTTGCGCTTGAACAGGAAATGGTTGCGAAGGCTCAGGAAGCCAGAGCTAAAGTAATTGAAGCTGAAGCTGAAGTACCAAAAGCACTTGCAGAAGCATTCAGATCAGGAAACTTAGGAGTAATGGATTATTATAAATTCCAAAACATTCAGGCAGATACTGATATGAGGGAATCTATTGCTGGTAGTGGCAAAAAAACAGACAGCAAAAAGAAAGATTCTTAATCAAAAAATAATCAAAAGCAGCTTTACAGCTGCTTTTGATTTTTATAGAGCTTCATTGCATCTTCTTCACTGATTGGTTTAAACCTTATTTTACCTCCTGGTTTCATTTGGGCAACATAATTTAGGTCTGACCAAATGATATTACCAATTCTAGGATAACCACCTGTTACCTGGCTGTCTCTCATCAAAATAATTATTTTACCTTCATTTGTTAACTGCAGTGTACCGGGAAATGTGGAACTGGAATTTATCTGACTCTTGGTATTAATTAACTTTTTCCCTTCCAGTCTATATCCAATTCGATTTGATTCCTTCTCGATTATGAATGATTCCGTATTAAAAACTTCCGTTGAGGAATCATCCAAATAATCATATTCCGGCCCAGTGAGATATCTGACCGTAATTTCACTAGCATAGAATTTCTGATTGTAAATTGATTTTTTTGGCTTAAATGGAATATAATCAAATCTAATTATATCCCCTTTTTTAAGATATCCTGGAAGACCTTCAAAATTAAAACCGGTGAGGTGAGAATAAGAATTCAATATTTTTTCAAGTTTAATCGGATAAGAAAATGCCAGGTAAGAGATGTATCCTTTCTCGAATTCCTTAATCTCAACAATATCACTTTCACTAACTTTAATGAGTGAGAAATTTTCAAGTGTTTTTTCGTTTAAAAGAACTTTGCTTGCTGCCCCTGAAATTGATACCATGCAATCAAAATGGAATTTCATTTTGAGTCCTTCATAATAAGTTTCAAAAACGGCATTGTAAGACCCGCTGTCGAATTGAGCTAATGCATCAAAAGCACTAAACCGATCCATATAGCCACTGACCGGTACTCCCAGTTTTCTATATCCCAATCGACCAGAATCCTGAATAGTAGTGATACCAGGTTTCAATATTTCTAACCGTTTCTCATTCATAATCTACAAATCAGATTTGGCAACTTCATAAAATCGAATCAGATCTCCTACATTAGGAATACTTGATTCAATACTTAAACTTTGTGTTGAAATAGGTTTACTTTTCCCAATGATATACCATCCTCCGGGTGAATCGGTCGGATAAATTCCACAATAATTATGTGCGATACCTACTGATCCCTTTGGAATTTTAATAGAGGGTCTTTCTTTCCTTTCCAATTGTAGTCTTTTATCAAGATTTTTCATGTAAAAAAATCCAGGCATAAAACCATACATTTCAACCTGGTATTCAGTATTTAAATGAATTTGCTTGATATCTTCCCAGTGAAGTCCGGATCTCCTTACTATTTCTTTTTTATCTAATGCAAATTCAGCATCAAAGCAAATAGGCAAATTATGTCTATCAGAATTTTTATTGACTTCATCTAAAAAAAAATCAGCTTTTTCAATGATTTCTAAAATAGCTCTCGCTGATATTATCATTGGATTGAAAACTATAGTACTGGAATGAGCTAAGGAAATTACCTCATTGATGCCTTCTTTTTCTGAAAAAAGATTTTCAAGAAATAAACCCTTATCTAAATTGTGTTCAGATAGTATTAATTCTATTGCATATTCTGCAATGATATTGAACCGATTTACTTTCATCTTATGAAACAGTAATACTATGGGATTTTAGTAAAGATTTACTCATTTCAATATTCTCCAAGGCATTGGGATGATCGCCATGAAAGCAAATTGTATCTGCCTGTATCTTCACTTTTTTATCCCCAATTGTAGTTATTGAACTATTTTTTGCAATTCCAAGGACCTGATCAGCAACTTCCTTCGTGTTTACAATAACTGACCCCTCGATTTTTCTACTTACTAAAAAACCCTCATCATCGTATAGACGATCCGCAAATGCCTCATTCATAAATTTCAATGATAATTTTTCCGCGGCAATCTTATGACTACTAGCCGGTTGGCCATAAATACAAATTGTTGAATCTATTTTCTTAACTGCAGAAAAACAAACTTCCGCTTTTTTCAAATCTTTTGCAGAGTCATTGTACAATGCCCCATGAAGCTTTACATGAGATAATCGCTCGCCAAATGATTCAGTAATACTTTTTAGTGCAGCTACCTGATAAAGAACCAAGTCAAATAAATCTGAAAAACTTATTTCAATGCTGATCCTTCCAAAGTTCTTCTTATCATCATACGAAGGGTGAGCACCTACTTTTACTTTATTTTTAATCGCAAGCTCTACAGTTCTTCTAATAATTGATGGCCCACCTGCATGAAAACCACAGGATATATTGCAACTTGAAATTAAAGGCATGATCCTCTCATCATTTTCTAAACCTTCGCCAAGGTCACAATTAAAATCAATGGTTTTCATAACAGAAGATTTAAAATGCTTTTTAAGCCTAACGATATTACTATTAGTATAAAAAATATACCTGCCAAGTTATTAAATCGCGTATTTCTATATGTTCCCAGCTTATTTGAATTTACAAAAATAAAAATCATTATAGCGATAATTGGGAGCAGCAATCCATTTAAAAACTGCGCAAACTGGATAACAATCAAAGGTTTAAATCCAAACGCAGAAATAATAAATCCAGTCAGTAAAATCGTTAGCCAAACGATTCTGAAAAGTCTACTTTGATGATTTGGTTTTTTACCAAGAAGCCCGCAGATAGCATATGATGCTGCTAATGGCGCAGTTAATGAAGAGGTAATCCCTGCAGCAAAAATACCAACAGAAAAAATCAAACCCGCTGAATTTCCAAGCAACGGAGTTAATTGTTGAGATAAATCAAGCAGACTATCCGGATTATTGGATAAGGTAGATGCGGAAATGATCAAAATTGCTATTGAAATCAATCCCCCCAGAGAAACGGATATTATCAGATCTAATCTGAACGAGTTTAAATCTGATGACTTCCACCCTTTATTTAAAACAGCATTTGAATGTAGGAAAATATTATACGGAACAACTGTAGTGCCTATTAAACCAATGACAACAAATAATGAGTTTTCAGGAAGAAAAGGAGAAGTTATATCTCTTATCAGGATCTTGTAATCAATTTCAATGAAAAAAATTGTCAGAATAAAAACCAGGCTCATCAGTATCACAAGAATGAGAAAAACCTTTTCAAGGATCTTATACTTCCCAAAAAATAAAAGACTACCAACTATAGTTGAGGTTAGCAGGATTGCATATTTTATGTCAAGATTATTGCCAGCAGTCACCTCTACAATTGACTGTATACCCATTGATGCACCGGTAAGGTTTCCAGATTGATAAGCAGCATTACCTACCCAAATTGTAAGGCCTGTAAGTATCGATACTAGATATCTGAAATTAATATTTTCAATGTCAGTGTTTATTAATTCCGCAATACTTTTTCCTCTTATTATTGAAATCCTGCCGGCCATTTCCTGAAGAGAAATGGTAGTCAAAATACTAAATACTAAAGCCCAAATAAGACTATAACCGAATGATACCCCTGCAATTGAGCAGGTTATGACCGTTCCAGGGCCTATGAAAGCAGCTGAAACCAGAGTACCCGGACCCAGAGTTATCTTCTTTCTTGGTTTATTCAATGGGAAAGTCTGTGAAATTTCACTGAAAATTAACTTTTGATAGACTAAATTTAGTTGAGATAATAATCAATAAAAAATGAACTATTACAACCCCGAAACTCTATCATTCCTTTTAAAAGAAGTCCACAGTCTGGATGAATTACTCAAAATAGACAGATATCAAGAATATGATCATGCTTCTATTGATCTACTCCTTGACGCGGTAAAAGACTTCAGTGATAGTGAATTATTTCCTTACATTAAAGAAATGGACGAAAATCCATCCTATTATGATAATGGGAAGATTATAATCCATCAGCAGTTTGAGAAAATTCTCAAAAAAGCAGGAGAAATGGGGTTAATTGGGGCTGCATTTGATGAAAAAGATGGAGGAATGCAACTTCCTGTTACAGTTTACACTGCTATATATTTTATAATGGAGGCGGCAAATAATCATGCAACCGGGTATCTTGGTCTTACGGCTGGTGCAGCCAATCTGATTCTTACTTTCGGAGACGAAACTCTTAAAAAGCTTTATACACCCAAAATGCTTACTATGGAATGGGGCGGAACAATGTGCCTGACTGAGCCTCAGGCTGGTAGCAGCCTTTCTGATATAGTTACATCTGCTAAAATGATTCAAAAGAGAACATACTCAATTAAAGGTCAAAAGATTTTTATTTCTTCCGGAGATCATCAATATGCTGAAAACTTTGTCCATTTAGTGCTTGCAAGAATCGAAGGAGCACCGGCTGGAACAAAAGGTGTATCTCTTTTTGTGGTTCCTAAAAATTATGTTGATAATGATGGGAATCTTGTTTACAATCATATCCAAACAGTTGGAAAATTTGAGAAATTAGGACAAAGAGGATATTGTACAGCTCATTTATCTTTTGGTGAAACCGGTGAATCTATTGGTTATTTAGTTGGTGAGGAAAATAAGGGTCTGGGATACATGTTTCAAATGATGAATGAAGCCCGAATAGCTACAGGAAGAATGGGAACAGGAATAGCTTCTGCAGCTTACTATGCATCTCTTCAGTACGCAAAAGAGAGACCTCAGGGTAGAAAACTTCAATCTTCAGGGGAAAAGAATCCTGAAGAAAAACAAACTCTGATTATAAATCACCCAGATGTAAAAAGGATGCTTTTATATCAAAAAGCAGTTGTGGAAGGAACCATAAGCCTTCTTTTACAGGCATCCTTTTATATTGATAAGGAATTGACTTCTGAGGGCGAGGAGAGAGAAAAATACAAATTACTTGCAGAGATTCTTACACCAATAGCAAAGACATTCCCTTCCGAAGCAGGCAAACAGGCTGTTGATACAGGGCTGCAAATATTAGGTGGCTATGGTTACATGATGGATTTTATCCTTCAACAATATTTAAGGGACATAAGGATTATATCAATTTATGAAGGTACAACCGGTATTCAATCTTTGGATCTTCTTGGAAGAAAAGTAACAATGCAGAATGGTAAGGCATTGCAATTGCTGTCGGAAGAGATTCAACATACAATTGAGGATTCAATTGAATTTACGGACCTTAAAACTTATTCTGAAAAACTAGGAAATTCTTTACTGGATGTTCAGGAGACAATTCAGGGAATTGTGCCTTTTGCTTTAAAAGGTAATCATGAAAGGTTTCTTTCAGATGCTACTGTTTTTATGGAATTGATGAGTACCGTAATTGTAGGCTGGCAATGGCTGAAAATTGGTGTTTTTGTGCATAAAAAACGAAAACATCTATCGCAATCTTTTTTTGATGGTAAGTTAAAAACTATGAGCTTCTACTATCAATACGAAATGGTAAAAGTCAAATCATTAAGTAAGACCATCTTAAATTCTTCAGGATTATGTGTATCAGTTACACCTGACGAGTTAGATTAAAATAATATTCTTCTCAATTTCATTTCTCATTAAAGAATATACCAACTCGTAAAATGAACTAATTTCTTAGATGATGACTCAATGATAATAGTCAGAACAGGCAGGATAAATATCATTATTTAAAGCTTGCCATTTGTATAATTTGCCACCCATAAAAATATAATTATGGGATTGAACCAATTTCTTGATCGAAAGAATACAATTGCAAAGCCGGGATTTAATAGATGGCTGGTCCCTCCGGCAGCTTTGTCTATTCACCTTTGCATAGGTCAAATATATGCTTATAGTGTTTTCAATAGACCGATGACCCAAATTATTGGTATCAATGAATCGTTTTCAGAAGATTGGAAATTAACAACTTTAGGCTGGATCTTTTCCATTGCTCTATTTACGCTCGGTGCTTCAGCAGCACTATTTGGTAAATGGCTAGAAAGAGTCGGTCCTCGAAAAGCCATGTTTACTGCAGCTTTATGCCTTTCAGGAGGTTTTTTTATAGCCTCTTTAGGGATTCATCTTCATAGTATTTGGCTTGTTTATTTGGGGCATGGTGTTGTTGGAGGCATTGGTTTAGGGTTGGGTTATATTTCACCTGTCTCAACACTAATAAAGTGGTTTCCTGACAAACCTGGTATGGCTACTGGTATGGCGATAATGGGTTTTGGCGGTGGCGCGATGATTGCTTCACCTCTTGCCGTTGGTTTAATGAATTTCTTTGAAAGCTCAACTTCAACAGGTGTTGCTCAAACATTTTTGGTAATGGGAGCAATATATTTTGTATTCATGATGTTTGGTGTGTTTATAGTAAGAATACCTGCTGAAGATTGGGCACCTGCAAGCTGGAAACCTTCCACTCAAAAAAATAAACGGATGGTTACAAATGGACATGTAGATGCTGATAATGCAATCAAAACACGCCAGTTTTATCTACTCTTTACTGTTCTGATGTTAAATGTTACAGCTGGTATTGGCGTTCTTGGACAAGCATCAGTAATGATTCAGGAAATGTTTAGCATTGAATCTGTAGGAGAAAGTAAGGCGGTAACAGCAATTGCTGCAGGAGGTTTTGTTGGTTTATTAAGTGTTTTTAATATGCTAGGAAGATTCTTTTGGTCATCACTTTCCGATAAGATTGGAAGAAAAAATACGTATAATACATTTTTCATTTTAGGAGCAGTCTTATATTTCCTGGTGCCTCTCACCGGAAATATGGGTAGTGTTGTACTTTTCATTGTATGCTTTGCTATAATAATAAGTATGTATGGTGGAGGATTTGCTACCATTCCAGCCTATTTGAAGGATATGTTCGGAACAATGCAGGTAGGAGCCATTCATGGCAGACTTTTATTAGCATGGTCAGCTGCCGCTATTCTGGGACCTGTTTTAATCAATTATATCCGGGACTATCAAATCGTTGAGCTTCAAATAGAACCAGCCAAAGCTTATTCATTTACAATGTATCTGATGGCAGGCTTACTTTTATTAGGATTAATTGCGAATCTTTCCGTGAAACCAGTGAGTCAGAAATTCTTCTCTAAAGCAAACTGAATATGAAAAACAATATTAAAATCATTCTTTATTGGTCATTTGTTGGCATACCTCTCCTTTGGGGATTGATTCAGACATTGACAAAATCTTTTGCGCTGTTTACCTGAGAATTTAGCATTCACTTCGAGAGATTTTTTAATATCAGTAATTTTTAAAAAGCTATGGATAATCTTAATCTGAATTAAGAAAACAAAGGAAGTGTAACTTTTATATGTATATACAGTTAATGTTTTTACATATAAATTTTAAATCATGGAAACAATTACTAAAACTACCTGGAACATTGATCAAATGCACAGTTAAGTGCAATTCAAAGTAAAACATCTTGTTATTTCAACAGTAACCGGAACATTCAACAAATTTGAAGGAAGCATTGAGTCTGATTCTGAGGATTTTGATGGTGCAGAAGCTTCTTTTGCATTAGACGTGAACAGCATTGATACAAATGTTGCGGACAGAGATGCGCATTTAAAAAGTGATGACTTTTTAAATGCTGAAAAATACCCTCAAATAACTTTTAATGGAAAATTAAATAAGGTGAGTGACAACAATTTTAAATTAGTTGGGCCACTTACAATCAGAGAGATGACCAAAGAAGTAGAATTGATTGTTGAACTTGGAGGAACAATGGTTGATGGGTACGGTCAAACAAAAGCTGGATTTGAAATATCAGGCGTAATTAATAGAAAAGAATTTGGATTAAGCTGGAGTATGGTAACTGAAGCAGGAGGAGTCGTTGTAGGTGACGATGTAAAACTGCAATTAAATATTCAGGTTGCAAAATCATAAATTTAATATGGCTATATCAAATTGGTATAGCCATGTTACCTACCTGCCATTTTACGCCTTATTTTACTGAGGAATTCTGGGGTTATTCCCAAATACGATGCAATGTATTTTTGTGGAACAATCATTTCAATTTTGGGATAATATCTTAGGAATTCATGATATTTTTCTTCCGCTGTATAGGAAATATTTCTGAGAATTCTTTTTTGATGGCTGATAAGAGCATTTTGAAATATTATTCTAAAATATCTATCGAACGCTGGTATATCCATCAACATCTGATCATAAAGATCTTTACTTATAAGATATACTTCTGAATCATCTATAGCTTTTATAGAATAGCGTGAAGAACCTCCTTTTGTAAAAGATTCTAAATCACCGGTCCACCACATTTCAGTTCCAAATTGGATTACATGTTTATGATCACTTTTATCCTCAAAGTAAGTCATAAGACAACCAGATCTTATAAGGATAAAATATAATTCCAGATCCCCTTTAGCTGTTATTAATTGATTTTTTCTAACTTTTCCAAACTTTGCTTTTTCAAAAAAATAATCAAGATCACTGTCTGAAATATCCACATGGCTTCGTAATGCTGATCTTACATCCTCTTCCTTCATATAGCTAGTAATAAAAATGCAATTACATTATAATTCCATAAAACTAACTAATTAAGATCATGAACCGTATATAATGATAATATTTAACTATCATTTATAGCTCTTAATAAGTTATAACTATCTAAAATACTAATTGTAATAAGCTGGAATTTTTTCTAAATGTTCATAACATCAACTATCTGCTTATTGAAGATGAGATACCTTGATTTAAATGACCGCGCCTTTTTCTTGGATTCCGAATGGAAAAAATCTTTGAAACAACGATTCTTTTATAATTTATAAATCGTTTATATGATTCTCTTTATAAAGTAGCTATAAACAAAAAAACCCTGACGAAGCTTGCGCTAGTCAGGGTTAATAATAAACTGGCAACGACCTACTCTCCCACCTGTTACGGCAGTACCATCAGCGCTGGTGGGCTTAACTTCTCTGTTCGGAATGGAAAGAGGTGGACCCCACCGCCATAATCACCATAAAGTCTTTGATGAAGAGGTGAACCCCAGACTACGCGTCCCGCCACCATAATCACCATAAAGTCTTGGTTGTTCCTACCCTTGTGCGGCTGGAACTTGTCCGCCCTTTGGCGGATCACCATAAAGTCTTGATAGACGTTAGATCTTAGACTGTAGATAGAAGAGGATCTCTACTATCTTATGTCCAGTATCTGCTATCTACATTAAATATCTTTGACATGCTGTTTGAAAAGATTCACTAATGAACTGCCGCAATCGAGCAAATCATTGACTCCTGTAAAGAAAGTCTACGGGTAATTAGTACTGCTCAGCTATGACATTACTGCCTTTACACCTGCAGCCTATCTACGTCCTCGTCTAGAACATCCCTTAAAAGAAGCCTCATCTTGTGGTGGGTTTCGCACTTAGATGCTTTCAGCGCTTATCCCTTCCCAACATAGCTACCCAGCAATGCCCCTGGCGAGACAACTGGTACACCAGCGGTTAGTCCAACCCGGTCCTCTCGTACTAAGGTCAGAT
>CAYTFO010000056.1:0-14231 GCA_964437135.1 uncultured Roseivirgaceae bacterium
TGAACTAATCTCATCATATTTTATTGGTCTGAAAGGTCGTATTCTTTGTAACATAAGTAACGACCTTTCTTTTTTAAGAACTTTACTTTTGCATTATATGATAAAAAAAATAAGCTCTCCTTTAATAGCAAGTCTGACTCTCGGACTTATGCCTTTTGTACCAGAACCACATATTGTAGGTAAGATTCGCTGGATTGCAGGTGGTGCAGTAGGAATGGAACCAATGGACTGGTTTGATGTAGCATTACATGGTACTCCATGGGTTTGGTTGCTTGTTGTATTAATTTCGACAATAAGCACTAAATTAAAGCATGCAAAATCTTAAAAGCCTAACATTTTTATTCTCCTTACTGGTTTCGATTCATTATTCCAAAGCTCAGGAATCGGATACTCTTAAAATGGATTTTGAAGAGTATGACCCTATTAGTACTCTTGTTGTACCTGAAAATATTATTACAGAAGCCAGATATCCTTTTATTGATGTTCATTCTCATCAATGGAATTTGACAAAATCACGAATTGGGCGATTAGTTGAAGAAATGGATTCGCTCAACATGGCTGTAATGGTAAACCTTAGTGGACGGGGGTTTAATAGAGAAGAAGGTGACATTGGAAGTCAGGAATATTTAAATTCTATGATTAAAAGGACATCAGGAGAGGCTCCGGGAAGATTCATAATTTTCACTAATGTTTCCTTTAAAAATGTAGGAAAAAAAGGCTGGATTGAAAATGCTCTCAAAGAACTTGAGGAGGATGTGCAAAATGGCGCAGCAGGCCTGAAAATATATAAAAGTCTTGGATTGTCTTATGAGGATATAGATGGGAACAGGATTGCAGTAGATGATCCTCGAATAGATCCTATTTGGAAAAAATGTGGAGAGTTGGGTATTCCTGTACTAATTCACAGTGCTGATCCCAAATCATTTTGGGATGAACATGATAAGTACAATGAACGATGGCTTGAATTAAAATTAAGGCCAGTTAGAAAAAGAGGTCTAAACGATCCTGTTCCCTGGGAAAAAATAATTCAGGAACAACATGGTGTTTTTGCCAATAATCCTAATACAACTTTTATTAACGCTCATATGGGATGGTTTGCCAATAATCTAGACACAATAGGAGTGATTTTAGACAGATACGCAAATGTAAATGTTGGCATAGGAGCGGTAATTGCTGAATTAGGCAGACAACCTCGAAGAGCTTTAAAATTTTTCAATGAATATCAGGATAGAATACTTTTTGCAAAAGATTCATACAATCAGGAAGAATTCTATACTTATTTTAGAGTGCTCGAAACAGAAGATGAGTATTTTCCATATTATAGGAAGTACCATGCATTTTGGAGAATGTATGGAATTGGTTTATCCGATGAAATTCTCAAAAAAGTATATTATAAGAATGCCTTGAGAATTATTCCCGGAATAGATTCTTCACTTTTTCCCGAATAAAATTAGGCCTGAGCCTCTTTGTTTTCCATCAGTTTTTTTAGTTCATAGATTGTAGATATAGCCTTGTCAGAATCAAGGTATTTTATAAGATATCTGTAAACTTCAGGGTATGATTTCCCCTCCCTGTAGATCGATTTGGCTGTATATAACCAATCTTTTTGCTTAGCCTGAACGGTGATCATAATTCTTAATAAGTTGGTGGTTAACTATGAAATTAAATAATTCTTATTCCACTTGAAAGCAATTATTTAAAAATGTTAACGCAGGATTTTTTGATTTTGTTGTGTCTTCGGTTAGTTCTATTTGTAAATTACAATGAGGGTTAGGAGTT
Source organism: uncultured Roseivirgaceae bacterium (assembly GCA_964437135.1). GTDB lineage: Bacteria > Bacteroidota > Bacteroidia > Cytophagales > Cyclobacteriaceae > CAYTFO01. The sequence continues at coordinate 1,780 of CAYTFO010000056.1, forward strand.
AAATTTATCAATAAATAAATGTGTATCAATAGTTTAACCTGCCCTATTTCATTATAATTATTCTTGATAAAATGCAATCAAAAAAAGTTATCAACACAGTCAATCCTTTTACGGAGAAAATAATAAAATCCTACGAATACTTTACGGATCAGAAAGTTCAGGATATTGTAAGTGATTCTCATCATGCTTTTAAAAACTGGAGAAACTTAGATGTATCAGAAAGAATAGAATATTTCAAAAATTTAAGCAGAGTAGTAGAAGAGAGGAAATCAGAACTATCCAGGCTGGCAACCATCGAAATGGGTAAACCTTTAAGTCAATCTAAGGCTGAAGTAGAAAAATGTATTTGGCTTATTGATTATTATTCTGAGAATGCAGAGAAATTTTTAGCACCCCAGGAAATTGAGACAGATGCTAAGGAAAGCATCGTAAATTATGATCCACTAGGAATTATTTTGGCAATTATGCCATGGAATTTTCCTTATTGGCAGGTTTTTCGTTTTATGGTACCCACTTTAATTGCAGGAAATACCTGTCTTGTGAAACATGCTCCAAATACATTTGGGTGTGCAGAATCAATTCAGGAATTGATGAATGAAGCTGGTTTTCCGGATGGAATATATACAAACCTTATAGTTGATGTGAACCAAGTTGAAAATATTTTGGAGGACCAACGTGTAAAAGCTATTACTTTGACAGGAAGTAGTAGCGCTGGATCCTCTGTCGCATCAATAGCTGGAAAAAACATTAAAAAATCGGTACTTGAACTTGGGGGTAGCAATGCTTTTATAGTGTTGAAAGATGCTGATTTGGAATCGGCGATCAAAACTGCAGCTCAGGCACGTTTGCAAAATAATGGACAATCCTGTATTGCAGCTAAAAGATTTTTAGTAGAAGATGAAGTATTCGATGAATTTTTGGAAGGACTGAAATCAGAATTTCAAAATTACAAAATGGGAGATCCCAGCAATTTGGATACAAATATTGGTCCGCTTGCTCGGAAAGATTTATGTGATCTACTGGAAAAACAGGTAAAAAACTCTATTGATGAGGGAGCTGAGGTTTTTTATGGTGGCAGTAAAGATGGTAATTTTTTTGAGCCCACCATTCTGAAGACTGATTCAACAGATATCACTGCTTTTAGAGAAGAGATTTTTGGTCCGGTTGCTACCTGCTATCCCATCAAAAACCTGGACGAGGCAATATTGATCTCAAATTCGTCAGAATATGGATTGGGAGTGAGTGTGTTTACCAAAAACATTGAGCTTATTTCTGACAGGTTAAATGATTTTGAAGATGGAGCTGTTTTTGTAAATCAATTAGTAAAATCAGATCCAAGATTACCTTTTGGAGGCACCAAAAAATCAGGATTTGGAAGGGAATTGGGTGAGCATGGTATTCTAGAATTCGTAAATATCAAAACATATGCAATTTTTTAAATATAGAAGTATAAATTGTCAGTATTTAAATTTTATGTTAATTTAAATCTTTACTTTAAGTAAACTGAGCTATTTTTACACCAAACACACTAACCTATTTATCATATGCGATATGATGGCTTAACTGAAGAGCAAGTTATTTCAAGCAGAAGCAAGCATGGATCCAATGAATTGAGTCCGGTAGAAGTTGAAGGATTTTGGGCAAAGCTTGCAGACCAATTTAAAAGTCCGATAATAATAATTTTAATTGTCGCTCTTTTTGTAATTCTGGGTCTTTCATTTATTGGATTGACGGAATGGTATGAAGCAGTGGCAATAGGTGCTGCAGTTGTATTAGCAACCGGAGTTGCGACTTTTTCGGAGCATAAAAACGAATCCTCATTTCAGGAGCTGCAGGAGGAAGCATCAAAAATAACCAGCACGGTTTTCAGAAACGGCGAAGTGGTTGACATTCCTGTAAATGATATTGTGAAATCAGATCTTGTATTATTACAATCGGGTGATAAAATTCCGGCAGATGGAGTCATAATAGAAGGAGATATCAAGGTAAACCAGGCTTCACTTACAGGTGAAACTGAACCAATCAGTAAGACGGTCTTTGATCCTGATGAGCAAATAGATGAGAATGAATTAGATAATCAATATAGTTTATACAGAGGAACTGTTGTAGAAGATGGGGAATCTGTAATGGAGGTTAAAACTGTAGGAGATCACACCTTTTACGGAAAGTTAAGCAAGGAGCTCTCTTTGTCAGATGATAGGCTTTCTCCTTTACAGGTTAAATTAAAAGATCTTGCAGATCTCATTGCAAAATGGGGATATATAGCAGGAGTTTTGATTGCTGCTGTATTTTTATTTCAAAAGATGGTGATAGCCAATGAGTTTGATCCTGAATTGATGGGGAATTATTTCAATGATTGGAAACTCGTTGTTGATGATGTAATACATGCGCTTGTTTTGGCTATTATTATTGTTGTTGCTGCCGTACCTGAAGGGCTTCCTATGATGATTGCTATTGTACTTTCACTCAATATGCAAAAGATGCTTAAGGAGAAAGTACTTGTTAGAAAACTATTGGGAATCGAGACAGCCGGTAGTTTAAGTATTCTTTTCTCAGATAAAACCGGTACTCTAACCAGAGGTAAATTAGAACCGAGATTTTTTATCACCGGCGATAATCAATCATATGAAAGCTATGCTGATATCCCGGAAAAGATAAGAGAAGTTCTGAAATACGTAATTGCAGGAAACACGGCTTCACACAGAACCAAGGAAGGGGAAATCACTGGTGGTAATTTTTCTGAAAGAGCAATTTTTGGATATATAAATCCTAAAGAAAAACTGGAATTACTTGACGAAGGACACCTGAAGCATAAAATACACTTTAATAGTGAAAGAAAGTTTTCAGCTTCTCAATGGAATTTTAAGGGTAAATTAAATGGATTTAGTGGCGATTTGATAACCTTAGTAAAAGGTGCCCCGGAAATTGTAATGGATAAAATCACTAAATGTTTAGATGACAAAGGAAATATAGTTGATATAGCAGATTCAGTTGCTCTTACTAAATATATGGATGGTCTCGCAGATGCAGGTATACGCTTGATAGCTATGGCCGTTTCTGAAGCAGAACTTAAGCCTGATGATACATTACCGGACGAAATGGTATTGATTGGAGTAATTGGAATGCAGGATACCGTAAGAGATACTACAAAAGCATCAGTTCAGGAAGTGAAATCTGCAGGTGTTCAGGTGGTCATGATTACTGGTGACCGAAAAGGTACCGCTGCTGCGATTGCAAAAGAGACCGAGCTACTGGATCATAAAGATCAGGTAGTATTAACTTCAACCGATCTGAATGCTATGTCAGATGAAGAGGTAAAGAAAATACTTCCTGACCTTCGTGTAATAGCGAGAGCTTTACCTACTGATAAGAGTAGAATGGTAAGAATTTCTAAATCAATGGGTGAGGTTGTAGGAATGACCGGGGATGGAGTCAATGATTCAGCGGCATTGAAACAATCAGACGTTGGTATAGCTATGGGTAGCGGGTCTGAGGTTACCAAAGAAGCTGGTGATATTGTAATACTGGATGATAATTTTAATTCCATCAGCAATGCAATTAGATATGGTAGAACCATATTTAAATCTATAAGAAAATTTATCGCTTTCCAGCTTACCGTTAACGTTGCAGCTGTTTCGATAACATTTTTAGGGCCAATCATTGGTATAGATTTCCCATTAACAATTATCCAGCTGTTGTGGATCAATATGATCATGGATACTTTAGGTGCTATTGCTTTGGGTGGAGAACCAGCCTTGCATAGATATATGCATGAGGAACCTGTAAGAAGGGATGAAAACATCCTCACACGTGAAATGAAATCACTCTTCTTAACAAATGGAATCTTCATTACTCTATTTGCGGTACTCTTTTTAAAAATGCCATTTGTTGGTGAATATTTTCTCAGGGACGGGGTACCAAATGAAGCAGTAAGAATGACAGCATTCTTCAATATTTTTATATTCCAGATATTATTTAATGGATTTAATGTTAGAACAGGGGGTTTAGGAATATTTGAACATCTCGGAGAAAATAAAAGATTTGTTTATATCGTATTTCTCGTAATCATTCTGCAAATATTCTTTACATATGTTGGAGGCGATGTATTGAGAACAGTACCATTGACCCTGAATGAATGGGTTATTGTGCTTGCTTGTTCAGTAATTATAATCCCAATCGATATTGTTCGTAAGATCTTCGTGAGTGGACATTTGATTTACAGAGATACAGTTAAAATTATTTTTGGTCTTAGAAACTAATGTTTTTTCGATTGTAAATTATTACTGTCATATGTAATAGTATTCCTACAATTGCTATGAGAAGTACATTATTTTGGAGTATGCTAAAATCCTGTTGGTATATTCCAAATAACCCCCAGCAAATGGCTATGGCGGGGAAAATACCGGCTGATTTATAGTTTAGAAATATACCCACTACCGAAGCTATAAAGATCATAATAATGGCTATATACTGTGGATTAACCCCAAAATCTTCCCATGATATTGATGTTAGATAAACCGCAATATTTGCAACAGTAGCAACACATATCCATCCCAGATATAATCCCATTGGAAATCGAACAAATATTGAATTTTTAAATGATGTATTTGAGCTTTTGATGCGATGGTCTATTATGATCAGGGTCGTTAAAATGATAAGCATTATAATGACAGATAATCCTATCAGTTTATAATGCCAGGCAAAAATCCATGAAATATTTGCCAGTGCATTTAGAATAAAAAAAGGGCCGATGATTTTTGTAATGTCTTTTGAACCAGATTTTTTGAATCCGGATAATTGATAGAATGAAAAACCTAATAATCCAAGGTATATGAGAGACCATATGGAAAAGGTAAATCCTGCCGGGGTAAAGAGATTAGAGTTTTCAGCTGAAACTTCTCCTGTACCCACTCCATTGATCGGAAGAATATTAGCCAGGGCATTCACAGTGATGACGCCAAATAACGCAAGAACATTTAATATTTTTAGTAATTTGAGATTCATAGTAAGGTTTTATTGTAAAGACTTCAGAAAGTGGAAGAATGTTTCATAGGGTCTTGATGTTTCTGTTCCTCTTAGTTTTGTAATATACCGGGATTTAAACTTGACTGACCAGCTATTTTCGGCAAGGACTGCAACCTCCAGAGCCCTTGATAATATGAGTTTAGGATTGCTTTTAGCGATCCTTATAGTTTCGAATTCCGAAAGCAAAACCAATTCAGAGAATTGATTTTGTTATTTTAAATACTCATTAAAATAAATTTTATTCGCTTTAAAATAACAAAACCAGATGCATCAAGCATCTGGTTTTTCTTTCTTAGTGAACCCGGGATGATTTAAACGCGTCCGGCAAGGACTGCAACCTCCGGAGCCCTTGATAATATGAGTTTAGGATTGCTTTTAGCGATCCTTATGGTTTCGAATTCCGAAAGCAAAACCAATTCAGAGAATTGATTTTGTTATTTTAAATACTCATTAAAATAAATTTTATTCGCTTTAAAATAACAAAACCAGATGCATCAAGCATCTGGTTTTTCTTTCTTAGTGAACCCGGCAGGATTCAAACCTGCAACCTCCAGAGCCGTAATCTGGTGCACTATTCAGTTATGCTACGGGTCCTAAACAGTTACAAAAATAGGGAAATGACTTTGATTTATGCAGTCTTTAGTAAAATTCAGATTATAAATAAAGAATTAACAATGATTACTCGCATAATCCGTTGTCTTAACAATTGTTAAATATTGAATACCTGTATCCCAGAAGATAAAATGCTTCTATATTTGCCGTTCAATTCAAGAGGTCGAAAACAAAATGAGAATTTTACTATCTATTTTAAGTCTGTTTATATTTACACTAGCAAGTTTAGGTCAGGAAAAGGAACGACCTAGCCAACCAGACCTGCCTGGTGATTTCGTATTTGATCTTGGTCTTTCAATGTTATATCAGTCTGATGAACTTGAAAATAAGCCTTGGAAATCCACGAATTTCGGTGCTTATTACATGTACACTTTAAAGCTAAACGACTTCGTTACCGTCAACCCCCAATTGGGATTTACATTCGAAAGACACGACTTTTTTAATGCTGTAAATTTTTTAGAAACAGATGAAAGAGAAATCGTTTTTGATACCATAGCTGATGTACCACTTTTAAAAAATAAACTAATCACTAATTACCTCGAACTACCCCTGGAAATAAGGTTTTATCCACTAAAGACGATTGAGGGGGAAGGAATTTTCATTGGTATTGGTGGTTCAATAGGTCTGAGAACAGCTTCCTTTACGAAGGTTAAATACACGGTGAATGATGAAAATAGAAAGTCAAGCCTGAATGATACTTTTGATTTGAATACCATAAGGTATGGAGTTCAGGCCAGAATCGGTCTTAAAGGTGTAAATTTATTTTACAAAATATATCTCAGTGATATGTTTGATGAGGGTCCGGGTGGCACTAACCCTCGAACCATGTCATTCGGTATAAATGTCACCGGGTTTTAGGAAAAAAACCAAAGCCCTAAGAAGGTAAAAATAAATCCAAGGAAAGACCCACTCCAGATTTCTTTTGGAGTGTGAAGTTGTAAAAATAATCTTGAACTAGCTACGAGTCCTGCAGCCAATATTGAGATAACAACTGGAAGAAAAAGACCACTTCCTGTAATACGCATTGAAAGTGCAATTAAGAGACCAACAACGCCCCAACTTGCCGCTGCATGAATACTAATCTTGAATTTTAGTGTTATTAAAGAAAGAATAACAATTAAAGCTGTTACTATAATCATTGTTGTTGTAAGTGGAGGACTGAGTTTTAGTTTCTCAAAAAACATGTAGGTGGCAGCCCCATAAAAAAGTGAGATCGATATAAAAGGAAGTATTCTTTCCTCTCTTTTTGACAATTCCAGACTTGAAACCCTGGAGGTCATTTTCATCAATAAGATACTAAGTAGGGGAATAAGAAATGTAGTAAGAAATGTAGCGAAAAGAACAATTGGAATAGCTGAAAATGAAACTGGTGAAAATAACTCAGGAGTGTAGTAGTAAAACACAATTAATGTGTAAGTAGCCATCAAAAGAGGATGGAAAAGAACTGATATCAATTTCATTAGTATTTTCATTACAATTCTTTTCTAAGCCTAGCAACAGGAATGTTTAGTTGTTCACGATACTTTGCTACAGTTCTCCTTGCAATATTATACCCTTTTGATTTTAAGATTTTTTCCAGTTTATCATCTGAAAACGGTTTTGATTTATCTTCTTCATTGATAATTTCTCTTAGCGTATTTTTCACTTCACGGCTACTTACATCTTCTCCGCTTTCTGTTGATATTCCTTCAGAAAAGAAGTATTTAAGCGGAAATATTCCGAATTCTGTTTGTATAGATTTACTGTTGGCGACCCTTGAAATAGTAGAAATATCCATATTTACTCTTTCGGCAATATCTTTTAATATCATCGGTTTAAGTTTGCTTTCATCACCATCAATGAAGTAATCATACTGGAAATTAATGATAGCATGCATGGTATTTAAAAGCGTTTCCTGGCGTTGTCTTATCGCATCAATGAACCATTTTGCAGAGTCTAGCTTCTGTTTTATAAAGGAAACAGTTTCTTTTAATTTTTTGTCTTTTTTATCGCTCTTGTCATATGCATCCATCATTTCTGAATATGACTTGCTAATCTTCAATTCCGGAGCATTTTTAGAATTTAATGTTAGTTCGAGTTTGCCGTTATTATTGGTGAGAAGAAAGTCAGGAATAAGATACTGGGTTTTCGCAATTTCATATCCTGTCCCACCGGGTTTAGGATTTAGCTTTGTGATTAGATGTATTGCTTCTTTCAGCAATTCTTCATCTTTTATGCTTAATTTTTTTGCGATTTTATCATAGTGCTTCTTAGAAAATTCATTGAAACAGTAATCGATTACATTATATGCTACCCGATTAACCTCTTCGGTAGGATCTTTTCTTTCAATTTGAAGCAAAAGACATTCCCGGAGATTTCTTGCACCAATCCCTGCAGGATCAAAATTCTGGATTTTAAACAACAAACTTTCAAGCTCTTCTGTATCAGTCTCAATTCCCTGAGAAAAAGCCAAATCATTAACTATTGAATCCAATTCCCTTCTGATATATCCATCAGTATCAATACTTCCCACCAATTGTTTTCCCAGCAGTGTCTGTCTTTCATCTAGTTTTAAATATCCTAGTTGGGTTTCCAATTGTTCATGCAATGATGTTCCAACTGATATAGGAATTTCCTTATCCTCTTCACTTCCTCCACCATCTCCCTGCATTTTATATCCTGAATAGTCATCATGAAGATACTCTTCAAGATTAGGTTCCTGATTGTCATAATCTTCATCATCTTTATAATCAGGCTCATCTATTACATTATCATCTTCAGATTTTCCCTCCTCCAGAGCTGGATTACTTTCCAGTTCTTCTTCAATTCTGGCATCCAGTTCAACGGTAGGCACCTGCAATAGTTTAATAAACTGAATCTGTTGAGGAGACAGCTTTTGTTGTAATGATTGACTGAGGGTTAACTTTTGCATTTTTGGCCTACCTAATAAAAATCAAAAATATCTAAAATCCTTGTTTCTTTGATTAAAACCTTAAATTATCCTTTTTTTGCGCTGATTTAAATAATCTAAAAAATAAATTTAATAACTGTGGGTAAATCTAAGCGTACCAAAGTCAAAGAAGTTCTGGATAAAAGTGAAATCGGGTCTGAACTATTAGTTAAAGGATGGGTAAGAACAAAGCGAGGTAGTAAAAATGTAGCATTTATTGCTTTGAATGATGGCTCGACCATTAATAACTTGCAAATTGTAGCTGATACCAATACATTCTCTGAGGAAATACTTAAGCGGATCACAACTGGTGCCAGTATCTCTGCCCACGGTACAATCGCCGAATCTCAAGGTTCCGGACAATCCAAAGAATTAATTGCAGATCAAATTGACATACTTGGTGAGGCAGATGCAGAGAAGTACCCATTACAGCCAAAGAAGCACAGCCTCGAGTTTTTGAGAGAAATTGCTCATTTAAGACCGCGGACTAACACTTTTAGTGCCATAATAAGAATTAGGCATGCAATGGCATTTGCCGTTCATCAGTTTTTTCACGAAAACGGGTTTTTTTACATAAACACTCCGATTCTTACCGCTTCAGATGCAGAAGGTGCCGGAGAGACTTTTAAAGTGACTACTTTCGATTTAAATAATGTGCCGAAAGATGAATCAGGAGAGGTCGATTTTACACAGGATTTCTTCGAAAGAGAAGCTAATCTTACGGTTTCGGGTCAGCTGGAAGGGGAACTAGCTGCATTGGCGGTTTCTGAAATATACACGTTTGGGCCTACTTTCAGAGCTGAAAACAGCAATACAACCAGACATTTGGCTGAGTTCTGGATGATTGAGCCTGAAATGGCTTTTTATGACAATGAAGATAATATGGACCTTGCAGAAAAAATGCTGAAATATATTATCAACTACGTTTTAGAAAATTGCAAAGAAGATCTTGGTTTTCTTGATAAAAGAGTAGCGGATGAAGAAAAAGTAAAACCTCACAATGAGCGTAGCGAATTAGGTTTAATAGAAAGATTAAAGTTTGTTGTAGAAAATCAGTTTGAAAGAATTTCGTACACTGATGCAATAAATATTTTAAAGAATTCAAAACCGAATAAGAAGAAGAAATTTCAGTTTCTTATCGAAGAGTGGGGAGCAGATTTACAATCTGAACATGAAAGATATTTGGTAGAAAAACATTTTAAGAAGCCTGTAATACTGTTTGATTATCCTAAAGACATCAAGTCCTTTTATATGAGAATGAATGAGGATAATAAAACCGTAGCAGCAATGGATGTCCTTTTCCCAGGAATTGGAGAGATAGTAGGTGGTTCCCAGCGGGAGGAAAGACTTGAAAATCTTGTTTCAAGGATGAGGGAGATGGATATTCCTGAGGACACTCTATGGTGGTACCTCGAGACTCGTAAATTTGGAACAGTTGAGCACAGTGGTTTCGGTCTGGGGTTTGAAAGAATGGTTCAATTTGTAACCGGAATGGGCAATATCAGAGATGTGATCCCATTTCCCAGAACACCTGGAAATTGTGAGTTTTAAGAAAAAAGTGAGCTAGAACTCCCTTTTATGCAGTTTCAATTTTTTTATCAACTTTTATTTCATCTGAAAACTTTATTCCTACCGGAGGTCTGTATGGTTGAAATGGAATTTTGAGAAGATTGCCCAGGCTTTCATTTTCTTCTTTTTTCATATGAGTATCAATTCCATAAATCAATGATTTAGTATCCTCAACGCTAGCAAAAGTTCCAAAAAGTCTATCCCAGATTGAAAAAATATTACCATAGTTAGTATCCGTCAGGGGTTGAGTGAAATGGTGGTGAACTTTATGCATGTTCGGGGTTACAAAAACATATGATAAGACCTTATCAACTGATTTGGGCATATTGATATTTGCATGAGTGATATGAGCAAAAAGAACGGAAAGTGATTGATATAGCATCACAATACCAATTGGAGCACCTACTATCATCACAGCCATTATCGTAAATGCAATTCTGAAGACGGTTTCTCCCGGGTGATGTCTTAGACCAGTTGTAACATCAACGGAAGTGTCGCTATGATGAACCAGGTGAAATTTCCACATCCATTTGACTTTATGTTCAGTCCAATGAATAAAATAAGCCCCAATGAAATCAAGCAAAAGAACACCTACTACTACCTGTGCCCATAATGGCATATCAACAAGATAGAGTAAACCAATTTGGTTTTGAGACACAAAATTTGATGCAGCAAGAAGTACACCTGCAAGTCCAAAACCTATAATAGCTGTGGTAAGTGTGAAAAAAAGATTTAATCCAGCATGTTTAAACTTCTTGTACTTAAAATAGAATAGAGGCAGTACTCCTTCGAGAATCCAGAAAAGTACTATTCCACCTAATAACAAAGCAGTTCTGAACCAGGTGGGTACATCACTAAAGAATTGAATCAAAGCATCCATAGCAAAATCTATTTATTTATCAAATCTAATTATACAGATTTTGTTTTTAAAAAAATATCTATTGAAACAATATTTGGAATTTAGCGTTAATAGTATTACTATTATTATAGAAATAGAAACTACTAAAATAAGAATTAATACTATATAAATTGGTGACCATGGGAAATGATGAATTCGTTAGATGCTTTAATAAAGTCAAAGAGAAGTTAAGAATGTATTCTTACTCATTGACCAGAGATGTTCAGGATGCCGATGATTTATTTCAGGAAACTTCCTTAAGGGCATTTAGATATAAAGAAAAATTTAAGGAAGGTACCAACTTTAAAGCCTGGATTTTTGTGATAATGAAGAATGTTTTTCTCAATAATTATCATAAAAAGAGGTTAAGAACTTCTTTCAATATTGATGAAATTGAGTATTCCTTATCAGAATACCCAACTATTGATATAAATGATGCAGAGATTTCTTTAAGACTTGAGGAGCTTGAAAAATGTATTGATTCACTAGATGAAAAACATAAAGACTCTCTTACAATGTATTCCAGGGGTTTTAGATACAAAGAGATTGCGACAAAATGTAAAGTTCCGCTTGGAACGGTAAAAAACAGAATTCATGTGGCAAGGGAGAAGTTAATTCATTCAATTCAAAAAATGGATTTCATAGATCGACGGGCTCTTGGATAGTTTATTCATATGTTTTAATTCATTTTGAAACGAAATAAGGGTATTATTTCGTTTAATGGTTAGATATTTGACCAAAAAAAATAAATCATGAAAAACCTGCCAGTAGTATTAATTGCATTCTTCATATTTTCCTGTGCAAGCACACAGTATGGTTCAAACACAAATAATCAGAGACAGGAGAAAGATTATTCAATTTATCAGACATTAGGAGAAGCACTAAGAAGTGAGGGAGCTTTAGTAAGGGATGTTGGTAATTCTGCCACAGTTACCCTTAGAGGAAAAGGATCAATAAATCTAAATACTGAACCTTTATATGTTGTAGACGGAGTGCCAATGGGGAATAATTATGAAACTGTCAATTCATCAATTAATATGCAGAATGTGAAAGATATTCGAATCATCAGGAGCACATCCCAGGCTACCTTAAGATATGGAGAGGCTGGTAACCATGGTGCGATAATTATAACCACAAAATCAAATGATGAAGGTGATAAGGAAGATTCCTAATTTACCATAAACGATTTTAAGATTTGTAAATTACTGAGAAGCACTTTTTTTGTTTCTGATCAATAACGTTAATAGAAAATCTAGCCTAAGTTCCTTACAAATATCCCTTGCAGGATTCATTTTAAACAAAAGCTTTCTAATTTAGCAGTCCTTTAATGGTCCCGTAGTTAAATGGATAGAATAGACTACGCGTCCCGGAAGTTTCCTAACCTGCCCGTCCGGAATGAAATGAAGGCGGGACTCTAGG
>CAYTFO010000056.1:14241-19379 GCA_964437135.1 uncultured Roseivirgaceae bacterium
TTGCGAAAGGTAATGGTCCCGTAGTTCAATGGATAGAATAGGAGTTTCCTAAACTCTAGATGCAGGTTCGATTCCTGCCGGGACCACAATTTTTAGTAATTAGGCTACATTTCTGGATTTTTGATAGCTTAAAAAATATAAAGATTCCCGTTTATTCAGGAATTCGAACGGTTATCAACAAAAATTCTCGTTGACTCAATGGCATACTTTTCTGGCATACCTCTTGTAAATATCATATTTGAAATCAAAATTTATATGCCATGAACATCAAATTAAATTATAGAGAAATTGGGAACCGACTGGTAGAACTTAGAACTCGTAAGAATGTTACTCAGGGAGATATAAGTAAATCTTTGTCAATTAGACAGCCTTCTTTAAGTGCTTATGAGCAAGGAAAATCTAAAATTCCATTAGAAGTAATCTTGAAGTATGCTTTATTTTTTCATGAAACATTGGATTATCTCATACTTGGTATAAAACAATCAAACCTAAGTATGAATCCTGCAAAGTATTACAAACTTTATCTAAATCCAGCAGCCTAATATTGCTGTGGTTCAAGGAAGTGAGGATAGATTTTCATATGAACTTTCTTCACTTCCTTATAAATCAAATCTTTTAACTCGTCAACGTTTTTTTTAGTTCTTGCGGATACATAAATGGCATCTTTTCCTCCGTTTGTAACTTCCAGGTCTTCATCATTTACCGCATCAATTTTATTATAAACCTTGATTATTTTTTTATCCAAAACCTCTAGTTCAACCAGTGTATCTTCAACAACCTTAATATGATCTTCATATGATGGGCTGGACCTGTCAATAACATGCATTAATATATCAGCTTCTCTTACCTCTTCAAGAGTAGATTTAAATGACTCAATAAGATTATGTGGAAGTTTTCGAATAAATCCAACTGTATCAGATAAAAGAAAAGGAATTTGGTTGATGACAACTTTTCTAACAGTCGAATCAAGAGTTGCAAACAATTCATCTTTTGCATAAATGTTTTCTTTGCTCAATAAATTCATCAATGTTGATTTTCCAACATTTGTATATCCTACCAAAGCCACTCTTACAATTCCTGATCTTGATTTCCTCCTGGTAGCAGCTTGTTTTTCGATTTTATCCAGCTGTTTTCTCAAGAGTGAAATTCTATCTCTGATTATACGTCTATCTGTTTCAATTTCCTTTTCACCGGCACCCCCACGAGTACTGGTACCTCCTCTTTGCCTTTCAAGGTGAGTCCACATTCTGGTAAGCCTTGGTAGCAAATATTGAAAACGAGCTAATTCTACCTGTGTTTTAGCCTGTGATGTTTTAGCTCTTTTTAAGAAAATATCAAGTATCAGAAGACTTCTGTCGTATATTTTTAGTTTTAAAGATTTTTCCAGGTTTCGAATTTGTGATGGGGAAAGATCATCATCGAATATTACCAAATCGATGTTTTCCATACCTACATACTCCTTTATTTCCTGCAGTTTTCCTTTTCCAATAAAGGTTTTAGGATCCGGGTGTTCTAATTTCTGAATGAAAGTATTCTTTGTATCTATATTTAGAGTAGATGCTAAAAATGCAAGTTCATCCAAATGTTCTGTGAGAATGATATCTGATTCGCCTTTTCCACCAAGGGCAACAAGAGTCCCTTTTTCGTTCTCCTTTTTCGTTTCAATATATTTTCCCATAAAAGTTATTCAAATGCAAATTTCTTAATAATTTTAGATTTATCCACAATATTATTTTTTCTGTTAAAGACACTCAGAACCAATTGTTTGAAATTTGAATATTGGAATATCTATAAATACCAGCTGGAATATTTACAACTTTAGAGAAAGTCTTGTAAAAGCATTGCTTAAAGAGGGGCACAATGTTTACGCGATTGCTCCTGAGGATAAATATTCAAAAATAATTGAAGAATGGGGATGTAAATTTATTCCAATCCGAATGTCTGCGACGTCATCAAATCCAATTAAGGAATCATCTTTAATATTCAAATACAGAAGAATAATACGTAATCAAAAGCTGGATGTTTTATTGACATACACAATAAAGCCAAATATTTATGCGACTATAGCTTCCCGGTTTACGAAATGCAGAGTAATTCCAAATGTAAGCGGGTTGGGTACAGTATTTCTCACGCGTTCACTTTCTACAATTGTTGCGCGAATGCTGTATTGGCTATCATTTAGAAATGCTACTTTTATTTTTTTTCAGAATAAAGATGATCTTCACGAATTCCTGGAGAAAATTAAAATTAACTCAAAGAATATCGGATTGCTTCCTGGTTCAGGAATAAACCTTTCATTGTTCAGGCCACAGCCAGTATCCAACAATACATCCACTACCTTTTTATTTATTGGACGATTAATTGTGGAAAAGGGAGTAAACGAGTATGTTAAAGCGGCAAGTATTGTTAAAGAATCCTTTCCTGAATCGAAGTTTATAATGGTAGGGAAATTTGACCCAACTCATTCTCGTTCGATTCCTAAAAGCAGACTGGATAGGTGGTCAAAAGAGCTTATTATATATCATGGAGAGTCTGATGATATAGTGTCGGAAATTAAAGCTAGTGATGTTGTCGTCTTACCCTCATATAGAGAAGGAAAGCCAAGAACTTTGCTTGAAGGTGCTGCATGCGCTCGTCCATTAATTGCAACAGATGTTCCTGGTTGTAGGGACCTGGTTATCGATGGTGAAAATGGATTTTTATGTAGCGCCAGGAGTGTTGAGAGTCTTGCCGAGGCTATGATCAAGTTTATAAATCTAACTGAAAGTCAAAAGAAAGCGTTTGGTGAGAATAGCTATAAACTTGTTGAATCTGAGTATGATGAAAAAATTGTTATAGATAAATACCTTTCAGTCATAAATAATATTACAGATCATTAAATATTAATTCCTGATATATTTTCGTTTATTTTGCGTGGAATTCAGTGATTTAAGATTACAACATGAGGTTTTACAAAGGAATTATCATCCTTTTATTTCTTTTTTTATTTTCATGCAGAAACTACCGACAGGATATTTTGTTTCAGGTAGACGACACTACTAAATTAGCGGAAAGAGTTTCTGAAGTTGAATCTAATTACAAGATCCAACCTAATGACTTATTAAAAATTGGTGTTTATGGTCAGGATGGGGAGCAATTGATTGATCCAAACTTTGAATCACCCAATCAACAGGTGGGTAATAATCAATTTGTTCAAATAAGGGAAAACCAACAATATTTGGTTCAGACTGATGGAACTGTAAAATTTCCAATCGTAGGTGTCACTATAGTAGAGGGAAAAACCCTAATTGAAGCAGAAAGAGAACTTCAGATTAAATATTCAGAGTTTTTCAAAGATGCTTTTGTCCGTTTAGAGTTTCTCAACAAAAGAGTAACTGTTCTTTCTCAGGAAAATAGTATGGTTGTCCCTTTACCTAATGAGAATGTAAAATTACCGGAAGTTTTGGCGCTGGCAGGAGGAGTTACATATGGAAATAAATCACAGAATATAAGAATAGTAAGAGGTGATCTTACCAATCCAAAAGTATTTGTGGTAGATCTGAGTACAGTCGAAGGAATGAAAAACTCAATAGTACCAATATTCCCTGGGGATATCATCTATATTGAACCTTGGAGACAACCTGTAAATGAAGCCTTCAGAGACATTGCACCGATTTTAAGTGTGTTTACAAGTTTTGCTACATTGATTGTGCTTATCACAACTATAAACTAATTCGTCTTGACTGATAGAAATTTTGGAAATATTGAGCAGATTGGTGAAAACAGAGTTGAGTCAATAGATGTACCTAAACTCTTACGGCTTGTAAAAAAGAGTTTAATATACATACTAGCATTTTTCATTCTTGGAATCTCTATTTCTTACTTATTCATAAGATATACTAAACCACTCTACGAATCTACTTCATTAATTAAGCTGAATTTTAAAAGTGAGGCAAATAATCTGGGTTTGGTCTCATCTGCAGGATTACAGCAGGAGTTAAACGAAATTTCCGGTGAGATTGAAATATTAAAGTCCAAAGTATTCCTAAAGAGAGTCGCAGAAGTTGTAAACTACCCCGTTTCCTACTTTGCGTATGGTACTTATTTAGTAGATGAAAGGTTTAGTAACAGTCCTTTTGAAGTTTCATTTAAAGTTATGGACCTCGGTTTATATGATCGAAAAATTGATATTACCATACTGGATGATGATAAATTTGAGCTAAACTTCCTTGATAATAATGAGCCTGAAATATATCGTTTTGGGGAAGAAATAAGGTCTGATCGAATTAACTTATTAATTGAAAAAACTGAAAATTTTAATGAATCCGTATATAGGAAGTACTTTTTCACTATCAATAGTGAAAATTCACTGATAAGTTATTTTCAGGATAATATGATAGTTCAACCTGAAAATTTCAATGCTAAAACCATAAAAATTGCACTTCAGGATTATAATAAGTATAAAGCGCAGACATTCGTTAGGGCAATAGACACTCTTTATCTTAATTACTCGAGGATGTCAAAAAATCAGGCAATCGAGCAAAAAATAAATTTTCTGGATAAACAAATAGAAGCTACTGAGAGTAAGCTGCAGTACTTTGAAGAGTATTTTGAAAATTTCACAATTGAAAACAAAACCGTAAGTCTGGAATCAGACCTTTCCAATACTATTCAGTTATTAAATAGTTTAGATTCTCAGCGGTTCATCCTCAAGAATTATTACAATACAGTTAAAGTTTTAGATGATCAGCTTGAGAAAGATCAACCTGCTTATTTAAATCCATATCTGGTGCAGCAGATGCCCAATTTCATAATCGATGCATTGAAGGAGTATGAGACTATTCTTCAGGAGAGAGACAGCAAATTAATGCTCTATAATGAAGAAACTCCGGTTATTTCTAGAATTGAATCACAATTATCTACAGCAAAAAATAACTTACAGGATTTAATTGATGAACATTTAAAGAATTATGAGGAGGAACTTGAAAGACTCGAAATAAAAGTAAATGCCCTCGAAAGTAACCTTGTTCAGTTACCTTCCATGGGTACCGAATACAATAAGAATAAAAGATTATATGAGTTGCAGGAGAATTTTATATTATCATCGCAGCAGATGAGCGCCTTACGCAGCGCGGCTGGTAGTCGTCGACCTGCCTGCG
>CAYTFO010000057.1:0-6515 GCA_964437135.1 uncultured Roseivirgaceae bacterium
CATCATCTGCCCCAGCATAGTATTCATTACTTTTCTTACCTGTCCTGTTCCGTTACATTGGTGACATGACTTAAATGTAGTTTGAGGATCTACAACCAATCTGTTGACTTTTATTTTCTTCTCAACACCGTTTGCAACCTCATCAAGCTTTAACTTTATTTTTATTCGAAGATTAGTTCCTTTTCGCATTCTTCTTCCTCCACTGCTTCCTCCTCCGAAAAAGCTATCGAAAGGACTTCCTCCGCCGAAAATATCTCCAAATTGTGAGAATATGTCTTCCATATTCATTCCACCGCCTCCACCGAAGCCAGCTCCGCCTACACCCTGATGACCAAATCTGTCATATTTTTGACGTTTTTCTTCATTGCTAAGAACTTCATAAGCTTCTGCGGCTTCTTTGAATTTCTCTTCTGCTTCTTTATCATCCGGGTTTTTATCAGGGTGATATTTGATAGCAATCTTCCGATACGCCTTTTTTATCTCATCTTTTGAAGAGCCTTTGTCAACTCCAAGTACTTCGTAATAATCTCTTTTAGCCATCTTACTTCGCCCCTGTTACAACCTTTGCAAAACGAATAACAGTGTCATTCAAAAAATATCCTGGCTCTATGATATCAACTATTTTACCCGCTAGCTTCTCTTCAGGAGCAGGTATTTGAGTTATAGCTTCATGGAACTCATCGTTAAAATCATCCCCAGGTTTAGTATCCATAGGTTTCAAACCATTTGACTCCAGGGTTTTTTTAAGTTTATTGTAAATCAACCCTATACCCTCTTCTTCATCTTCACCTGCTTCCTTCTTGGCTTTTATAGCCCTTTCGAAATCATCCAGAACAGGTAATATTCCTTCTAACACTTTCCTGCCTGCAGTATTGATCAAATCAATTTTTTCTTTTGAAGTTCTTCTCCTAAAATTTTCAAATTCAGAATAGAGTCTTAGGTATTTATCTTTAGCTTCAGCAAGCTGTATCTCCAGGTCATTTTCTTCGCTATCATCTTCTGATTCTTCAACATCAGTTTCTGTAGCTTCAATTTCTTCGTTCTGGACTTCTGCCTGAATATCTTTTTCTTCTTTTTTTACTTCTTTGTCCTTCTTATCCAATGTCGCTTTTTCTTTACTCATTTTACTTAAGAATTCTTCAACCTTTTGATGACAATTACTTTGCCAAATAAAAAAATAATGACAATATGACAGTTATTTATTGAGGGTTTCCCAAATGATATCTTTCAGTTGGGTGATCCCGAAATTTGTAATGCTGGATATGAAAATTGATCTTACTTCCGGGAGTTCCTGTTTCATTTCTTCCATCAGTTCTTCATCCAGCATGTCAGCTTTTGAGATTGCGAGGATTCTGTCTTTATCAAGTAACTCGGGATTGTGCTGCTCAAGTTCATTGAGTAAGATTGAATATTCTTTTTTGATATTGTCTGCATCCGCCGGAATTAGAAAAAGTAGAATACTGTTTCTTTCAATATGTCTTAAAAAACGAATACCAAGACCTTTTCCTTCAGAAGCACCCTCAATGATGCCAGGGATATCAGCAACTACAAATGATTTATAATCCCTGTAGGAAACTACGCCCAAATTAGGCACAAGAGTAGTAAATGGGTAGTCGGCAATTTCAGGTTTAGCTGCTGATAGAACTGAAAGTAATGTTGACTTGCCTGCATTTGGAAAACCGACCAAACCTACATCGGCAAGAACCTTAAGTTCGAGTATTACAGCTTGTTCAATTGCCTCTCCACCGGGCTGAGCATGTCTGGGCGCCTGATTTGTTGGGGTTTTGAAATGAGAATTGCCAAGCCCCCCCTGACCACCGGGGAGGAGAATCGCTTCTTCCCCATCTTCCAGCATTTCAAGTAGGATTTCACCAGTATCAGCATTTTTAGCAATAGTGCCAACGGGTACCTCAAGCACAATATCTTCACCATCTGCACCCTTTCGATTTCCCCCTTCCCCAGGTTTACCGGGATCTGCTTTTATATGCTTTCGGTATTTAAGATGCAATAAAGTCCAAAGTTGCTTATTGGTCTTTAGTTTGATATGGCCACCTCTGCCGCCATCACCTCCATCAGGCCCTCCTTTGGGAACAAACTTTTCTCTACGGAAATGGACGGAGCCGGCTCCGCCGTCTCCGGATTTACCATAAAATTTTACATAGTCTATAAAGTTGGAGTCCATATTTTCTAGAACTCATCAACTGAAGAACAAATATTGGAGAATATTTCATCTATACTTCCAACACCGTAAATTTCATTGTACTTATTTTGATCTTTGTAAAAATGAGCTACTGGTTCGGTCTCTGTTTTGTAAACCTTTATTCTATTCTCAATTTTAGAAATGTTCTGATCATCTGCCCTCCCGGAAGTTTTGCCACGATTGAGGAGCCTCGCTTTTAGTTCTTCTTCTGGCACCTCTAATGCAATCATCCCTGATATTTTTAAATCATGATGACTTAACATTTCATCCAAAGCATTTGCCTGATTTACTGTTCTGGGAAAGCCATCAAAAATAAATCCATTCGCATCAAGATGATGCTTTATTTTATCTTCTACCATCCCGATTACGACTTCATCAGGAACCAGATTTCCTTCGTCCATGTATTTTTGGGCCAGTTTTCCTAATTCTGTTCCTTCTCCTAAATGCTTTCTGAAAAGATCACCGGTTGAAAGATGAACAAGACCGTATTTCTCAATAAGTTTTTCGCTTTGAGTTCCTTTTCCCGCACCAGGAGGTCCAAACAATACTATATTTAACATAACAATCTTTTAATTTTTTAAATATAATCTTTTTTAATTTCAATAAATTTTGAAGCAGGCATCAGTTCAAATGATTGACTAAATAAATGTATAACGCTACCATTGAATCAAAATCCTGTTTATTAACTTTTTCTGACGGCGAATGAACATTATCTTCAGGAGCACCAATAAAGCACCAATCCATTGGATAGGGTGAATGATGTATTTCCCTTCCATCGCTGGATCCACTTGCTTCAACTTCAAGCTGATATGAAATGCCAGATTCATTCGCCAGTTTTATTATTTTGTCCAGATATTTTTTTCTGGGTATATTTTTATCCCGTAAAGATATTGCTGTACCATTACCATGAGTAACACCATCCGTCACCCAGGTTATGTCTGAAACGAGACAATGTATGACTTTATAATTTTCATATAAATACTTTGAAAGCATTGGCACAGATCCACCTCCGTGTTCCTCAAAAGATGAAAAAACCAACACACAATCTGTTACATTATGAGCAACCTGTATAGCATTAAGTATCCCCAAACGATTATCTAGGTGCGTCCCTTTTATCCATGTATCAGAAACACTTACTTGAGGCTTAAAAACCAGACTGGTACCGCGATCAATTGCTCTGGCGAAATCATGAAAAAGTCTACCGTCCTCCTGAACCTTCAGTTTACATTCAATAGGGCCAAATGAGTCTTCTCCAACCAATATATGTTCTTTTTCAATATCAGGACCACCAATAGGAACAAGTTGGTTCTCATATCTGCAAGTGAAACCTACAGTATCCATATGAGCAAATACTGCCGTTTTGGGTTTTCCAAAAACAACTATCAGGTTGTCCTGGAACTCATCACCATAAATCAATTGAGGATTTTGTTTGAAGTTGGATTTGTGCTTATTGAAGTAATCGATCAAAAAACCTTTCATCCTAAACTCCTCACCAGATGGCGAAAAAATATGTATTAGTTCTTCTAATAACTTCACCTTGTCACTAAAAATGTAGTGCAAATCTCATACCTATGGATTTAATTCAAAAGCCAGAAATGATTTATTTCTCTCCACCCTCATCATCCATCATTTCGATGTCCTGAATCAGAACTCTTTTTGAAATTCTTTGTCCTGTTGGAGTAGCTGCCAGACCTCCTAACGCAGTCTCTTTATATTTTGCTTCCATTGATTGACCAATTTCACCCATTGCATCCACACATTCATCAACAGGTATCACTGAATCAACATCTGCTATAGCAATTTGGGCTGATGAATAGGCAATTGCAGCTGCGCTTGCATTTCTGACAACACAAGGAATCTCCACCAAACCGGCTACCGGATCACAAACCAAACCCAACATACATTGTATTGTAATTGCTACTGCATTCAGTGACTGTTGGATATTGCCTCCCAGACAATAAACGATAGCTGCTGATGCCATTGCTGCGGCAGAACCTGTTTCAGCCTGACATCCGCCAACTGCACCAGCTAAAGATGCTCTTTTCTCTAAAATCAAAGCAACTCCTGCCCCTACGAGTAATCCTTCAACTATTTGTTTATCGGATAACTTATGTATTTCCTGTAATGTGACTAGTGTTCCTGGCAATATTCCGGAAGCTCCTGCTGTAGGTGCAGCTACAACTCTGCCCATGCACGAATTTACTTCCTTAGCTGCCAGTGCTCTTGATATCAATTTTTGAAATTCCGGGGATAAAACAGCCAAAGGATGATTAAAAACTTTCTTGGCACCATTATCAATCATTCCAGAATATGATTTCATCTCTTTAGTCAGACCAGTTTTCACTGCTTCCTTCATAACCTCATATGCTGTCATGATTCCATCCATTACTTCCTTTTCAGATCTTCCTTTTTGAGATTTCTCATATTCAAGTACCGGCTCAAAAATCTTGAGGTTTTTTGAATCACAATAGTCCTTCCATTCCTGAAAACTGTCGAAAAGAAAATTCATCACTTATCATTTTTTGGGTAGCACAAATTTAATCATACCAATCTGGGTTTATACTATCTTTGCCAAATGCAATTAAAAAATGATCTAATTTTGAAAGCAGCCCGAGGCGAAAAAACAGAAAGAACACCCGTATGGTTGATGAGACAGGCAGGAAGAATTTTGCCGGAATACAGGGAGATAAGAGAGAAATTAAGTGGTTTTAAAGAACTAGTTCAAACGCCTGAACTTGCTGCAGAAGTAACCATCCAGCCTGTAGATATTCTTGATGTGGATGCAGCAATTATTTTTTCGGATATTCTAGTTATTCCAGAAGCAATGGGGCTGGATTACCAGATGGTTGAAAAAAAAGGTCCACTATTTGAAGAAGTAATAAATACCGAAAGAGATCTGAATAAAATTCATATTTCAGATGGCTTTGAACTTGACTATGTATATGAGGCGATAAAAATCACAAAGAAAAATCTTGGTCAGAGAGTTCCACTAATAGGCTTTGCTGGTGCCCCCTGGACGATCATGGCATATATGGTTGAGGGAAGTGGAAGTAAGACATTTTCAAAAGCCCGGCGCATGTTATACAATAATCCGGAATTATCAGACAGAATTCTGAACATGATTACTCAAAGTACTATCAATTATCTTAAAAAGCAGATTGATGCTGGTGCTGATATGCTTCAGATATTCGATAGCTGGGCCGGAATTCTGCCCCCCGATCAATACAAAAATTTTTCCTTAAAGTATATAAATGAGATTTTAAATGCAGTAAATGAAGTCCCTGTTACAGTTTTCGCAAAAGGAGCGTGGTTTGCACTTGAAGAAATAGCAAAAACAAATTGCAATACGATAGGAATTGACTGGAATACTGAACCTGCTTTTGCGAGACAGATGATCAAAAACAAAACGCTCCAGGGCAATATGGACCCTTGCCTATTATATGCTGATGAAAAAGATATTATTTCCAGTACCAAAGAAATGATGAAGTCATTTAAGGGGGTTCCTCACATAGCAAATCTGGGACATGGCGTTTACCCTGACACTAACCCCGAAAAAGTCAAATTATTCATTGAAACTGTGAAAAATTATTAGTCAATTGACTTGAGTATAGACATTTTCTTGTCATGTGAGACAATATATACCTGGATCGATTGTAAAATTAGAAACAGAAAATATAATACTACAGGCAGATAAACCATTTCGGGTATTAAATTAAAATATACGAATAGGATGTAGAAAAAAGCTGTGAAAAGAGTAAAGGCAGCTAAAAATCCATATAAAGAAGCTTTTCTTCGATTGATTAGTGCTGATATGTAAATGGTAAATCCATAAAAAAAGTAAAAACTCATAGAGATTAGAAAATACCTATTCCATTCAGTATATATTTCAACAGGGAATAGTGTCAGAACACAAAAAACCAAACAGATAACTACTAGAATATTTACCAGAATTTTGGACGTGTCCCGTGGCAATAACCTTTGGATGTATAATCCCATAGTCATAGGTCCCAGATAAAGTGATAAATATTCCAATCTAACAGATAAACTCCAGGGAATATCCAGAAAATCATTTAGAATATACAGGTTGGTACCTAAAAACCTGTAGCTGTAGATCAAACAAAACAATGCGAAGAAAAAAGAAGATGTATCGAATGAAATAAATGTAAACCTGAAAAAGAAAAACAGCGCCACAAAAATAAACATGCAGGCAATTATCAAATCTACCCACCATCTGTTTTCATAATAGCTCTTTACAATTCTTTTCTTTCCAAAAATTAAACTTTTAGAAATTCCTCCTCTAAAATGATGGAAATTT
>CAYTFO010000057.1:6525-19367 GCA_964437135.1 uncultured Roseivirgaceae bacterium
GTTCAAGTTCAAGGGTATTCACCCCGGACAAATCATTTAATTCAACAACCTGTGGATCCCATTCTGGTTTATATTCAGCTTTAGACCTTCCAACTCTTCCATTTTGAGCATATGTTTTTCCATTTAGGGATAGTCTATACGCGATATACATATCATCCACAAACAAAGCAAAATTCTCAGGTTTCTGAGGTAGGAATATTTTTAATCTATATGTCGCATAACCTAGGTTTTTTTTATCTTCAATTATTCTATCATTATCATTCCAAAGTCCGGGTACATTTGAATATTCAGCTACATCGCCAGGATCAATATCAGACCTCAACTTTTTCCAGAAAAACTCCCAGCTTCCATCTAAATAATGTAAGCTTGAAGAATCCACCTCCCTGTAATCAAAAATTCCTCTAACTACCTGACCATCAACAATATGTGCAGATACAATTATAAAGATAATTCCTATATACAATCTCCTAATCATTCAGGAAATCTATTAAGAACTCGTTCTTAAAAGCCTCTTCTTTTAGCCTTTGCAAAGAGATAGGAACCACTCCCGGATATTCACAGACAATACCTCCACCCAGATTTGAAATTTCAGCAACAAATTTTAATGGCAATCCGCATGCTAAGCATAACCCAGCAATACTGATAACTGTATCTCCGGCTCCAGATACGTCAGAAATGGACCTCAAATGTGCATCCAGCTTTCCATTTTTTTTATCATCCTGATAATAAACCCCATGCTCTGAAAGAGTAATAATGGCAGAATCAAAGTTTAATTTAGATTTCAATTTATCAACTGCACTTGCAATTGATTCAATATCTGTTGGATCTACATCAGTATTTAATCCTTCCTTTAATTCTTTAAGATTTGGCTTAAATAAAGAAGCGGATTGATAAGACATAAAATTTCTCTTTTTGGGATCTACAGCTGTAATAATTGATAAATCTCTGCATTTATTGATTACATGCCTGATGACTTCTTCATCCAGGCATCCTTTATCATAGTCTTCAAAAATCACTAAATCAGCTTCAGATAGCAGTTGATCAATATGACTGATCAGGGATTTCCTGTCCAGGTCATCTAGATACAGATCCATTTCCTC
Organism: uncultured Roseivirgaceae bacterium; assembly: GCA_964437135.1. Lineage (GTDB taxonomy): Bacteria > Bacteroidota > Bacteroidia > Cytophagales > Cyclobacteriaceae > CAYTFO01. The sequence continues at coordinate 7,626 of CAYTFO010000057.1, forward strand.
GTCGATCCGAACAAGGTGATGTCCATTCGATATTACTCTATTCTTAACAGTTGTTTTTCTTTTTGAGGATTTGATAATCCCCTTGGTGCTCATTCCTCTTTTTTTAAGTAAGGAAATGAAATCATCTGCTCCGGGATCATCTCCAATTATGGAACATAAAGTTGGTTTTGCCCCAAGAGACTGGATATTTAAAGCAACATTGGCAGCTCCTCCCAGTCTCTTATCCCTGGACGTCACATTTATAATGGGTACAGGTGCTTCCGGAGAAATACGACTAACACTTCCATAAATATAAGAATCCACCATCACGTCACCCAGAATCAAAACACGCTTGTTGGTGAACTCATCAAATACTTCCTCAAGTGATTTAAAATTCATTTAGTAAAGCTTTTCAATGGAGGACTTAATCCTTTTTATAGCTGTTTTTAGTTGATCTTCAGACGCTGCATATGACAATCTCACACATTCAGGTGCACCAAAAGCCTCACCAGTAACAAGAGATACTTCGGCATCTTCCAATAAGTACATGCATAAGTCACTTGAATCTTTTATTTTTCCCCTGTTAAAATTATCCTTTACATTGGGGAAAAAGTAAAAAGCACCTTCAGGCATATTTACTTCCCAGCCAGGGATTTCCTGCAACATATCAAAAACCAATGTTCTTCTGTGCAGGTATGCCTCTGCCATTTCTTTAGTCGAATTATCCTTTTTGGTAAGTGCGATATAAGCTGCTCGTTGAGATATTGAACTATTCCCTGAAGTGTATTGACCCTGAATTTTATTTGCAGCTTTTGCCAACCATACAGGTGCACCAATATATCCAACTCTCCATCCCGTCATAGCATAACCCTTAGAGAAACCATTTACTGTCACTGTCCTTTCATACATGCCTGGAAAATTAGCGATGCTTACATGCTTCCCTATAAAGTTGATATGCTCATAAATTTCATCTGAAATACAGATAATTTCTGGATGATCTTCTAGTACGGCAGCAATCGACTTCAATTCGCTTTCTGTAAAAACTGAACCTGTTGGATTACAGGGAGAAGAAAAAATCACTGCTTTGGTTTTTGGTGAAATGGCCAGCTTCAATTGTTGGGCAGTAGCTTTGAAATCATTTTCTATTCCTCCTTCTATAAATACAGGAGTCCCACCTGCCAGCTGAACCATTGCAGTATAACTTACCCAGAAAGGAGTAAAAATTATGACCTCATCACCTGGGTTCAGTAAAGCATAAAAAACATTTGAGATAGATTGCTTCGCTCCATTAGATACTACAATCTGATCCGGGCTATATTCCAGTCCATTGTCGTTTTTGAACTTATCACTAATTGCTTTTCTCAAATCCAGATATCCGTTTACCGGTGGATAAGCGAAGTAGTTTCCGGTTTTCATTTGTTCAATTGCCCCTTCAACAATATAATCAGGTGTTTTAAAATCGGGCTCACCCAGACTAAGGCTAATTACATCATGACCCTTTTCTTTCATCTCCCTGGCTTTTGCAGCCATCGCTATTGTGGCTGATTCAGGAATTTCTTTAATTCTTTGCGACAGTAAATCCATAAATAGTTAAATTCAATCAAAATTAAGGAATAAGAATTTCGCGCTGTCAAATAATTTGAAAATTGTCTGTAAATATTTAAAATGAAAAAAGGATTGATATTAATTCTTGTCTTTTTTTCTATATCAGAACTAAAAGCACAAGAAACCACAGAATTATCTAAAATTAAATTTAGTGGCTATCTGGATGTTTACTACACTTATGATTTTCATCAACCAGAAGATCCAAATCAAAGGCAATATGTAACCCAGCTGGCTAATCATAATGAGTTTAATATCAACCTGGCTGTACTGAGGGCTCAGTATCAATCAGAAAATATTAGAAGTACGATTGCACTACAATCCGGTACTTATCCTTTGTATAATTATGCAGAACCGACAGTTTTGGGACAAATACTTAATGAAGCGAAAGTTGGGGTTAGAGTTGGGAAGAGTTCCTGGATTGATGTGGGTATACTTCCCGGTCACTTTGGATATGAAAGCGCATTTAGTTTCAATAATGAATTATACAGTCAGGCTCTGGCAACAGAGTACACTCCCTATTATCAAACAGGAGTTCAATACACCAATGATATAAATGAAAAAATTACTATCAGAGGAGTTATAATAAATGGCTGGCAAAATATCTATGAAACAAATGATGCAAAAGCATTTGGGACTGCTATAGATTTTGCTTTTTCTGAAAATCTCACTTTATCATACGGAAACTTTTTTGGAAATGAACCCTTTGGAAATGAGGATGAATTCAGAATGCACCACAATTTTTATATAGCCTATACGGAAAATAAACTTGACTTAATTGGGATTGCTGACCTAACTTTCCAAAACCCGGATGATTTACTATCCACACCTGTACACTTTTACACTTTTATCGGAGAATATAATTTCACAGATGATTTTTCTTTAGCAGGAAGATTCGAAAATGTGAGAGACGAAAGAGGAGTTTTGTTGGCAAGCAATGATTACCAGACCAATATTCTCACATTTAGTGGAAATTACAGAATTTATGAATATATAAAAGTCAGAGCTGAGTTTAGATCATTTTTTGGAAATGAAGCTATATGGTTCGGATCAAATGGAGATAAATCCCCGGAAAGTAATCAGGTGGTATCAATAGGACTATCTATCAATCTATAAAAAAAGCCCTGCATTTTTGATACAGGGCTTTGATATATTGAGCAGCAAAATTTAGTTTGCTACAAATTCTTTTAATCTTCTGTTCTTACTAGGTTCTCTTAACTTTTGAAGAGCTTTCTCTCTTATTTGTCTTACTCTTTCTCTTGTTAGTCCCATAGCATCTCCAATTTCCTCTAAAGTGTAAGGGTTATCATGGCCAATACCAAAACTCATCATTATTACTTCTCTTTCCCTTGCAGTAAGAGTTGAAAGCGCTCTTAATGTTTCTACTTTTAAGGAATCATTAAAAACTAATTCTCCATCTGTAGGACCTGTTGTATCATTTTCTAATACATCAAGTAATGAACCTGATTCATCTTCTCCAAAAGGTGCATCCATTGACATCTGTTTTACCTCAGCTCCAAGTGTGCTTCTAACTTCTGAAGGCTTCATGTCCAGAATATCAGCTAATTCCTCTTCTGTTGGTTCACGTTCATATTGCTGTTCCAATTCAGCATAAGCTCTTCTGATTTGGTTAATAGCACCGGATTTGTTCATTGGAAGACGCACAATCCTGCTTTGCTCTGCAAGAGCCTGCATTATCGATTGTCTGATCCACCATACTGCATAAGAGATAAATTTGAATCCTTTAGTTTCATCAAACTTTTTTGCAGCTTTTATAAGACCTAAGTTACCTTCGTTGATCAGGTCATTCAAAGGAAGGCTTCTGTTTTGATATTGCTTGGCGACTGAAACCACAAACCTTAGATTGGCTTTTACCAACTTTTCCAATGCCAATTCGTCCCCTTCTCGTATTCTCTTTGCAAGAGTAACCTCCTCATCAGGAGTAATCATTGGCACATTACTTACTTCCGTAAAGTATTTTTCAAGCGTATGGCTTTCTCTTCGATTTGTAATCGATTGAGTAATCTTGAGTTGTCGCATATATTATTTTAAAACTTAATAATCTTCCAATATCTACATCCCAAACCAAAAAATCAATCATTTTCTTCGAAATTGTTTGGGTTATATTTTTCAAAGACAAAACCGCGAAGATAACACATTTATAGAAACGAGTCAAATTTCCGACGATTGTATTTTATTTAACTCTTTATTTTATATTTTGGTTTCAATTCATCATGAATTATGATCTGAATGGGAATTAATCATTGTTAAATGTGAAATTTTCAGTAGATTAATGAATTAAAAAAAACTTAGACTTCATGAATTTTACAGGAAAAAGACAGGAACCAGATCAAAAGGCAGGTCAAAAGTATGACTCAGTTGCTAAATATATGGCCAAAGATTTAATCACCTTTACTCCGGACCAGGATATAGTAACTGCAATAGATGTGATGCTGGAAAAACGAATTTCTGGAGGGCCTGTACTCAATGAAAAAGGCGAAATAGTTGGAATTCTTTCAGAAAAAGATTGTTTGAAAATTATTGTTGACAGGGCCTACCATAATCAGCCAAATCAAAAAAGCAAAGTAAAGGATTTTATGACATCTGTAGTTGCTACCATCGATATTGATAAAGATATTGTTGATGCTGCAAATATGTTTTTAGGAACGAACTACAGGAGATTCCCGGTCGTTGAAAATGGAATTTTGAAAGGACAAATCAGTCGAAGGGATATAATGAGAGCCACCAGGGAAATAAAAGGAACTTCCTGGTAAGATTGGCATGATTTTGCTTTGATTTGTAAAAAAAAACATGAAACGAGCTTTTATTATTTTTGGATTTATCTTTTCGCTTTCATCATGTGATCTATTTGAAGAGGCAAAAGATATACTTGAGCAACCCAATATTGCAGAAGGTTTAAAAGAAGCACTTAAAGTTGGAACTGACACGGCGGTCAGTAAATTAGCTTTAGCAGATGGTTATCTAAAAGATGAAGCTGTTAAAATATTATTACCGGATGAGTTGGAATCACGGATCGCTGCATTCAAATCGATAAATGTAAATATTTTTGGTATTGGTAATGTTTCAGGTGAAGATCTCTACAACACAGGATTGCCGATACTGGGAATTTCCAGCCTAGCTGATCTGGAAGATGACCTTATCGTTGGGGTAAACAGAGCCGCTGAAAATGCTGCAAAAGACGCTGCTCCTATATTTTTCGATGCAATTGTAGGAATTACAATTGCAGATGCTGAAGCAATTCTTTATGGCCCGAATGATGCCGCTACCACGTATTTAAAAGACAATACGTTTCAGTCGCTTTTTAACCTTTATGAACCAAAAATAAATGATGCAATCAACAATGTGAAAATAGGGGAAAAGTCCGTTGAAGCTGTTTATTCGGATTTTGTGGATGAATACAATTCTATTTTATCTACACAAATTCCCACTAGCCTGATCAATTCAAGCCCCCTGTTTGAATTGGTAGATCTTCAATTAATAGAAAATCCTGATATTTCATCTTTCGCAACTGAAAAAGGACTTGACGGTCTCTTTTTGAAGATTGAGGAAGAAGAAGCAAATATCAGAGAAAATCCACTTGCAAGGGTTACCGATATTCTTGAGGAAGTTTTTGGTCTTCTAGATTAAGAGATATAATGAAACTGAAATTTTCAAACCCGGATAGAGTTGTCAGTCTTTCTGCCATATTTATAAGTGTTTCAACTCTTTTTGTATTGATTTACCGGACCAATATTATGAGACAGCAGCAACGACTGTCCGTATTACCACATTTAATGTTGTCCAACGAATACATTGGAACACCAAATTACAAATTGGTTCTAAGAAATAATGGAATTGGACCTGCATTTATTGAGTCTATCAAAATCAAGTATGAAGGATAAGAATTTGATATGGATTTTGCTAATTTTTTACGAAAAGAAGTACCTGGTTTCGATACTCTTGATAATGTTTATTATTACAATATAGGGACTGGACAGCTTATACCGGCAGAAAAATCTATAAATATCCTTCAGGTAGAAAATTCAATAAAGAGTTCTAATGAACTATATGCTTTTCTGGGTGAACTAATTAGCAAGGGATTGAAATTTGAATTGATTTATAGTTCGATTTACGAGGAAAAATGGATGTTATCCGATGAAAATGAAATTCCTCAAAGAATAGATTAATTGACTTTATTCTGCTAAATGGCTAAATTGAATAGCCACTAACCTTATTTTTTTATGAAAATCCTTAAAATAGGTGGATTAATATTACTTTTTCTACTTCTAATCATCACCACTATTGCCCTTTTTATCAACTTTTCCGGTATCCCAAAATACCCAACAGAGGAAGTGAAGATTTCAATTAAGCCCTCCTCAGAACAAATACTAAGAGGGAAAAAGCTGGCAAGCATGCTTTGTGTCAACTGTCATAAGGATGCTGAAACCGGAAGGCTTACCGGTACAAAAATGAGAGATCTACCCACGGAATTTGGAACTGCCTACACTCCTAATATCACAAATCATCCCACTAATGGAATTGGTGGCTGGACGGATGGAGAGATCGCTTATTTGCTCAGAACAGGGATAAAAAAGGATGGAAGATATGCGCCCCCTTACATGCCAAAGTTTCCCAATATGGCAAATGAAGATTTGGAAGCTATAATTGCTTTTCTTAGATCAGATGATAATCTGGTTGCCCCTGACCCAACTCCTAGTCAAGAATCATATCCATCATTTTTAACTAAATTCCTTTGTAGGGTTGCTTTTAAACCTCTTCCTCTTCCAAATGAAACTATTGCGTTACCCGACTCTGCTGATGTACTTAAACTTGGAAAATATTATGCACATAATCTGGATTGTTTTGCCTGTCATAGTTCTGACTTTAAAACAATTGATCCTCTCAACCCTGAAAATAGTGAGGGTTATTTTGCAGGAGGCAATAAGCCGTTGGATATGCAGGGCAATATTGTGATAACTCAAAACCTTACTCCAGATCCTGAAACTGGTATAGGTCAGTGGAGTAAGGAGAAATTTATTAAAGCAGTCAAATATGGCCTCAAAGAAGGTGAACCAGCACTTAGATACCCAATGCAGCCCTATATTTATCTTGAGGATTATGAAGTAGGTGCTATATATGAGTATCTAATGACTTTACAACCGGTAAAAAATGATGTGAAACGTTCCGGGATATAGCATTTTGAGAAGACCTTCTTTATCACCAAATAATGGTTTTAATACAAAGCCATATCAAATTTCCTTCTGTACTTTTTAGTTGTTTCATTATCATTCCCTAAAAATACAAAAACTGCAATGGCAGCCTTTCTTGGCAACTCATCGTAATAGGTTTTATCAAGCATTACAGCTTGAATCAAGCTTTCCATACCCCCATCAAAATCCTGTTTCAAAAAACTATCTTTAGCCTCAATCAACTTTTTTGCTACTGATTTATCATCCTTAGTGTTGAAATTCAACAATTCAACAATCTGATTTATGGAATCAGCTAATACGTGCTGTTTATCGAAAAGGGGAATATCTTTCACTAGGTCTTTTGCATAGGCAGGATTATTCCAAAGTATATGTCTTGCTAATGCAAGAGCCCCATGGTTAAAATCAGGGTTGTTTTTTACGAATTCTTCAAGTTCAGCTACATTTTTGGTATCAATTATTTCTTCCAGTACCTTTTCTCTTTCATCTGGCAAAAACTCTTTGAGCCACTTTTCTATTTCATGTTTAGGGTAGGCTCCGGAAAATTTTGCTATCTCTTGCCCGTTTGAAAATAATCTAACATCTGGGATTCCACGAATCCCAAACTTTTGCGAGATCTCCTGATTTTCATCGACATTTACTTTTACAAGCTTCCATTGTTGCTGCTCTTTTTCCAGACTTTCCAATACAGGTCCCAAAGATTGGCAGGGCCCGCACCATGGAGCCCAGAAATCGACCATAACGGGAGTTGTTTTACTTAATTCTATTACGTCTTTTTCAAAATCCACCATTATCAATTTTTATGTATTAATTAACGTCTATTAAATTCTTTGAAGTTCCATTGGTTTTCATTTTTTAGGAAACCAAATGAAACAAAAGTCACAATTAAGTATTCAACTGAAATTTTTATTTGCAAATAAAAAATATGTGCAATTCAATTTCACCCCAACATTTTAAAGAACTAAAAATATCTTCTGATGTTATGGTTTTAGATGTAAGAACACCTAAAGAAAGATTCGAAGAAGGGTTTATTACCGAAAATCTTATCAATTTCGAAGACCCCGCATTTACTTCAAAAATTGAAGAACTCGACAGGGACTTAACCTACATTTTATATTGCAGAACTGGCAGGAGAAGTCAAAATGCCTGTCAGATCATGAAATCAAAGGGATTTGAGAAAGTTTTAAATCTTGAGGGAGGTTTAAGCAATTGGAAGAAGGTTTACGATTGAACTATCCTTTAATTCTTCAAATACAATATAAAACTTTTCATTGAGTGTAAAACCAGTTAGGAACACCTATTAATTGGGGTATGCCTGTTAATTAGGGCATGCCTGTAGTTTTTGTGTGTCATTTTATATACATTTGAATGAACGTTCAATTGATATAGTCATGAGCAAGAAAAAAGCAATACTTGACGCTGTTTTAGAATTGATAACTAAAAGAGGGCTTTATGATACCCCAATGTCAGAAGTTGCAAACAAAGCAAATGTGGCCGCTGGTACAATTTACCACTATTTTAAGAATAAAGAAGCATTGATTCTTGAGCTTTACACTGGTTCAAAATCTCAAATGATGGAAGCGATAATCGAAAATGTAGATGAAAATGCTACCTATCAGCGTCAATTTGTAAAGCTCTGGAAGAACCTCTATAATTTTTTCACCAGCCAGCCTAAATTATTCAAATTTATGGAACAATTTGAAAATTCCCCTTTTTTAGACAAAATCCCCAAACTTGAATATGAAAAGTACTATTCTTCGATAAGTTTTTTTCTTAATTCCGGAATCGAACAACGCATATTGACAAGGATGCTTTATGGTGAAATTGCGGCTGTTGCAAAAACTGCCATATATGATCCGGACTCAGTCGACAACCAAAAGATTATCAAAGCAATTGAAATTTCCTGGGAAGGATTTAAACTTAAAACTTCTTTAAATGACTAACTGATTTTCTTATGAATTCTGCTGCAAAATCTGTTTTCGTGTTTGGCATTTACCTTATGCTGGAAGGCCTTCTTTTAATGATTGGACCCAATATTATCCTTGAATTTCTTCAATTGCCAGATATTGACTCTTCCTGGAAGGTTATCTGCGGATTTGCCGTTTTTGTGTTGGGTTATTATTATGTAAGAAATGCCCTTGCAGATCTGATTTCATTCTTTTGGTTTACAGTACACGTCAGAATACTACAATTGGTATTCTTTACTGTCATTTACTATCTAAATATCGGAACTTTGTCTTTAGTCTTGTTATCCACCGTAGAATCCGGGTTTGGAATATGGACCTATTTTGAATTGAAATCTGGAATAAGACAGGCTAAATAAAAAAAGCTGACTTGAGCCAGCTTTTTAAGGTAAGGTTGATAATAAATGCTGTGTAAAGCTACATCAATCACTTCTATAATAATATACCCAATTTTGGGTATTTTATTTAAAATGTCAATGTTAGGTCGTTTCCTAAAACTTACATCAATTACTCGTTTTAAAGGTTGCTAATGACCTGAAAGCCAGAATAATAGCAATAAAAGAAAGTAAAAATCCCATAAAAAAGGGTGCACTTGGCAAATAAAAACTGGTATCTTCTTTTGTAAAGAATCCAAATATACCGGTCATCAGGGGAGGTCCGATAATTGACGTAACAGAGACCAGACTAGTAAGCCCACCCTGCAATTCTCCCTGTTGATTGGGTTCCACCTGATTTGACATAATTCCCTGTAAAGAGGGGCCTGCCAGTCCACCCAGTGCATAGGGAATCATTATTGCATACAACATCCAGCCTTCTGTAGCAAATCCAATAAGAATAAAACCAATACTATTGAAAATTAATCCGACATAAACTGCATTTACCTGTCCAATTTTCTTTACAACTGATCGAATTATTATTCCCTGGACTAAAGCAATCATAAAACCCACAAAACCTAATGAGTATCCGACCTGAGATTCAGACCAATCAAATTTTTCTATTGTAAAATATGCCCAGGTACTTTGAGTAGCATGAGCTGCAATGTATACAAAAACCAGGCATGCGATAAGACCAATAATTACGGGATATTTTTTAAGCTGCAAGAGCGTCCCCACAGGATTGGCTCTTTTCCAGTTAAAATTTCTTCGGTTTTCTTTCTTATGAGATTCCGGAAGAATAAAAAACCCATACAAAGCATTAGTCAACGCCAATCCGGCTGCTGCATAAAAAGGAATCCTTACTCCGTATTCCCCTAAAATTCCACCCAGCATGGGTCCTATTATAAAGCCCAATCCAAATGCAGCTCCCAATAATCCAAAATTCTGAGCTCTTTTATCAGGAGTGCTAATATCTGCTATATAAGCAGAAGCGGTTGTGAAGCTGGACCCCGTAATCCCGGCTATAACACGTCCTAAAAATAACCAACTCAATGTTGGTGCCAAAGCCATAAATAAATAGTCAACACCGAATCCCAGTAAAGAGAATAGTAAAACAGGCCTTCTTCCTATTTGGTCAGATAGACCTCCAAGAACTGGTGAAAATAAAAATTGAAAAACTGCATATGCAAACAGCATCCATCCTCCTATGATACTAGCTCTGCTGATAGTTACATCCGATAACTCCATGATCAAACCGGGAAGTACAGGAATGATTATTCCAAGGCCAATCACATCAATAAGCAGAGTAATAAAAATAAATCCAAGAGCAGCTTTTCGGTTCTTCATTGAATACAATTTGTGCAAATATCTGAAACCTTATAAAACGGACAAGTGCCGTTTACATAATTCAAAGTATGCTTTCTTGAATTATTTCGTATTTTGAAATATTAATGTCTAACCAAAACTAAAAATAAATTGAAAAGAAGAGATTTTATGCAGATTGCCGGATTAGGAGCAGGCGCAGTAATGGTGCCAGCGTTTCCGATCATGGGCAAAGAGATACCGGTCGAAGCTCTTTTAGAACCAGGCATGGATGTAGCCGCAAAAAAGCAAATTGCCGATGTAGCACTCAATGCAGCAAAAAATGCTGGAGCAAGCTATGCAGATGTGCGAATTGGCAGATACCTAAACCAATACGTGTTTACACGAGAAGACAAAGTGCAAAATGTTGTCAATACCGAGTCTTTTGGAATTGGGATAAGGGTAATAGCAAATGGTACCTGGGGCTTTTCATCTACAAATGATGTCTCCCCTGAAGGAGTGAAAAAAGCAACAGATATTGCGGTTTCCATCGCAAAAGCAAACTCAAAAATTCAAAAGGAACCTGTAAAACTGGCCCCCGTAAAATCATATGGAGAGGTTAGCTGGAAGACACCAATAGTAAGAAATGCAATGGAAGTTCCAATTTCCGAAAAAGCAGACCTTTTGCTTTCCGCAAATGCAGTTGCAATGGAAAATGGTGCCAATTATGTCAACTCAGTTTTATTTATGGTAAATGAGCAAAAGTATTTTGCATCAACTGAAGGATCTTATATTGATCAGGATATTCACAGAATTTGGCCTGTATTCCAGATTACTGCTGTTGATCCAAAAGCGGGCAAATTCAAAACAAGACAAAGTCTGGGAGCACCTATGGGTCTTGGTTATGAATATTTGGAGCCTGACCCAAGTGAGACAATTGAAGGTTTAGGTGGTGTTCAGCTCTACCGAAACAGATATAATATGTTTGAGGATGCAAAAGCAGCTGCTATGCAGGCAAAAGAAATGCTAACTGCAAAATCTGTTGATCCAGGCAAGTACGACCTCGTTCTTGAACCAAATCACCTTGGACTTACTATCCATGAGTCTGTCGGACATCCATTAGAACTGGATAGAGTTCTTGGATATGAAGCAAACTACGCAGGTACAAGTTTTGCGACTCTTGATAAATGGAAACAGGGTGATTTCAATTATGGAAATGAATTGGTGAACCTTGTTGCTGATAAGAAGCAGGTTGGATCTCTTGGAGCTGTAGGCTATGATGACGAAGGAGTGGAAACGAAGGAATGGGATTTA
>CAYTFO010000058.1:0-6898 GCA_964437135.1 uncultured Roseivirgaceae bacterium
CTATGATCCGGAAGTAAAAACTAGTGAAAAGAAAAAAGCTGAGGATTATAAAAACCTCCACAAATTTAAGTATTATGTAATCTATTCAACTGGCTGGAAAGACCCCAGAGTTTCCAGAACAAACGAATTATATCAGGTTCAGGCAATCTCAATTTTCTCAGCATACAGATTTTCTAATGTAAATAGTTTCACACTCGGGATTGATGGATTTTTGGATTCTTCTCAGTACGAAGAATATATAAATCAAACGAAAGAAACACCACCGTTCGATCCGGAAGAATTTGATCAAAGACAACTGGCATTATCTTTTGGAAATATTTTTCATTTCGGGCGCTTAGGGATTGTAACGCAGGCTGGTCTTTTTCTTTACAGGCCCTATGATTTTATGAAATTCAGCTACCAAAGATATGGGTTTCAATATAATATCTTGAATCATATAGTACTTCATAGCGCTTTAAAAGCATATTTTGGCTCAGCAGATCTGGTGGAATTTGGACTTGGTTTAACTTTTTAAACCTGATCTAAAGACAGACTTTAACTTTAATCTTATATAAAGATAAACCCTTGATTAGACGTAGTTATTAAGCATAACCGGCATTACCAACATCAATATATCTTCGTTATCGTCTTTATCAGAAGGAACCAAAATACCCGCTCTATTAGGAGCACTTAATTGAAGGGTGACTTCATTAGACTCGAGGTTATTGAGCATTTCTATTAAAAACTTTGCATTAAATCCAATCTCGATATCTTCTCCATCATGCTCACATGATAGTCTTTCATTGGCTTCATTGGAAAAATCAAGATCTTCAGCAGATATCATCAATTCACTTCCTGTGATTTTGAGTCTTACCTGGTGTGTTGTTTTATTGGCATAAATGGCAATACGTTTCAAAGAACTTAAAAGCTCTCCTCTACTTATTGTCATATTATTATTATTATCAACAGGGATTACATTTTCATAATCAGGGAATCTTTCATCAATAAGCCTGCAGATCATTTTGATATTATTGAAATCAAAAAATGCATTAGAAGCATTAAACTCAAGAGAAAGATTTGTGTTTTCTGCTGGTAATGTTGCTTTGAGAAGAGTAAGAGCTTTTCTAGGAATAATCATGCTATGACTCATGTCTGAAGCTATGTCCACTCTTCTATACCTGATAAGTCTATGAGAATCTGTTGCTACGAAAGTAGTATTTGTCTCGTCAAGCTTTACAAAAACACCTGTCATCGCCGGACGCAACTCATCGTTACTTGTTGCGAAAATTGTATTATTAATTGCTCTGGATAGGATGTCTGTTGAAACATTGACACTATACCCATCTGATACTGAAGGTACTTTTGGAAAATCCGTAGCATTTTCACCCGATAACTTATATCTTCCATTATCAGAACTTATTTCGATACTGTAAGTAGATTCATCAATGCTGAAAGTGACAGGTTGCTCCGGAAGATTTCTTAAAGTCTCCAGTAGAATTTTAGCAGGTATTGCGATACTACCATCATCTTTAGCTTCTACTTCAAGTTCTGTAATCATTGAAGTTTGAAGATCAGAAGCTGTTACCTTCAGTGTACCATCAACTATCTCGAATAGGAAATTTTCAAGTATGGGAACTACAGGATTAGTGGTGATAACCCCATTAATTGCAGAAAGTTGTTTTAAGAGATAAGATGAAGATACTATAAATTTCATATGTGTCAGTTTTAAACTTCAAAATTGGATGTCAAATTTAAGCACAATTCATGAATTAATTCGAGCTTAAGAATATTGTATTTTTTTAATACAGTTAATTCCCTCTTTGATATCGAAAATCTACTGGTTGCGCAAAAAAATTCTCGAGCCTTTTACGGTCGAAAACCATAAAATTTCCGTTGTTAGCCGTTACAAGTAAGATTGACCCGTTTTCTATAGGAGGATAGACATTTAAAATCAAACTAGATTGCAGATTGATATCATCAATTGTTATCCTGAGAAAATGTTGGGTATTTACCAGACTATCAAACTCAGGATAGTTTTCCAAGGCAATCATTTCATTCGCCTGAAGGTTTATAAATTGATCAAAATAAGCAACCACCTGATTAGAATCTATTTCATTCAATCCTTCAACTTTGAAAAAATCCCCTTCAAAATAAATTTTCAGATCAGTATATTGATCTTTGGTATAATCCAGCTCAATTGACTGAATAGTTCTCCAATTGCCGGAAAAAACCATGCGATCTCTCCACTGATCCTTAGTTAGATTAAAAATACCACCTAAATAATCACTATATCCGGGTATTTCAACCTCAAAGGCTGATTCATTTTCTCTGTCAAAAAAGTAAGTCTGAGTGAGGTTTCTACTACCTAAAACTTCAAATTCATTTATTTCACTTCTCTGACTTATGCTTACATTAATACCTGATTCTGGTAGTCTTTTTTCCAGCTCTTCGTATTCATTTGAATTCAACTTCCTTCTAATACTTACTCGGCTCATAACTGAAAGAAAAACCCTCAATATTGATTTATCTGCGGCTAAACTGTCATTAAGCTTCCAACCAGATGAAGTCCTGGATATTTCTATATTCTTACCAGTGCTAAAGAATCTGATATTTTCAACGCTGGAAGTATCACTAATCTGAAATTTCCCAGGGTTGAATGATAAACTCTGCTTGCCTGGTTCCCAAATGTAAAGTCCCAGGTTTACTATTACCAAAACTATGATCAAAACAATAAGACCTTTACTTTTCATTTAGCAGCATACTTTTTCTTTCTCAATATATATTGGATCAACCCAAATAGTATCAGTAAAACAATAGGTGCCAACATATTTAAAGAAACCCACAGTTGTCTTTCATCTTGAATTTTCGCCTTATCCAATGGCCGGATTTTAATTTCCCGATTTCTGGCTAACATCAACTGATCATCCCCCATTATATATTCAAGAGCATTTAGGAGAAAAGTTTCATTTGCATATGTTGTTTGTGAATACATATCTACCCCCATTTGAAGAGGTGAACCAGTTTCTGCACTTATTTCATTTATAACAAAGTCACCATCAGAAACTATCACTACTTTGGAGTCTATTCCATCTTCAATAACATCATTTCTATTAATTCCTTTAGGGGGAAATCTGTTTTTATAAAGAGATGTAAACTTTCCTTCCAACATATAGGCTGTACTTTTTACCCCTGAAGTAAATAATTCCGGAGAAAGCTTTTCCTGAAGGTCATTGTAGCTAACCACCACCGGAGGTGTAAAAATCCGGGTATATTCTGATGTATTGAACAGGGGCGTTTTTGTAATTCCATCGGCTTTTACAGTATCAATTGTTGCCACACCCCTCATCCAAATTGCATCCAGATTTTTAACTAAAGGATGATCTGAATAATTTGAAATGATTGGGAAATAAGGCCAGGGCAATAGTTCAACTCGAGGCTGGTTCCCGATTTCGCCCGTTACAACGGGTGTATTCCCACAATTTACATCAGCTATGTAATCCTGGTTTATTCTAAATCCATATTTAAAAAACAGGTCTGTCAGGTTTAAGTTAAAAGGAATGGCTACAGTGCCCTCACCGTCTACTTTTTCGATATCCACATCCAATGCGTCGATAAATAAGAGTAATTGACCTCCCTTCATTACAAATTGATCAAGTAAAAATTTTTCAAATTCAGAAAACGCTTTTTGAGGTTTGGCAATAATAATTACCTCATAGCCGGTAAGTGGGGTCTTTCGATCTGGAAGATTTATTTTAAAAAGATCATACTTTTCCAAAACTGCGTTTGTGAATCCAGCAATCTCAGCAGAATCAGGCTCGTCATGACCCAGAATGTAACCAACTCTTTTTCTTGAATTCTGACGAACCTGCTGAATCGCATTAACTAACTCATACTCAAGCCCTTCAATGGACTGATTTAACATCTCTTCCGGTGAATAAGCACGATTCCCTTTTAATAAGTTAACTGCTATTTCGCGTCCACCAAAGGAGACAATTGCTCCCGGGAAAACCAATTTTTCGGTTTTTTCACCATTCTTTGTGAATGAAATGTTTGAGGCTTGCAATCCTCTATCCATTAAAGATGAATAGTACTGATTTCTTGCATTAGTGCTCTCTGCTATCGATGGATCAGAAAACTTAAATTGAAGATTAGGTGCAGCAATCGAGGAAATCTGTCCTAGCTGCTCAGCTATTGCGTTTCGGAATCTTCTGAAATTTGAAGGCAACTCCCCTTCAAGGAAAACTTCAATTGTTACTGGTTCTGATAAATTCTCTAATATTTCAACCGAAGCCGGGTGCAAAGTGTATTTCTTTTCTTCAGTAAAATCCCAAACAGTCCTGAATTTATAAGCCAATTGATTTAAGGCTAAAACTGACAGTACTCCTGCCAGAAAAATAAGATATCCTTTAGCTTTCCTGTTTATCATTTTCTTGCGTCTAATATGATTTTTACACCTAGCAACAATAAGAAAATAACTCCCATAAAATAGACTATATCTCTAAGGTCAAGTACACCCTTACTCATCGAATTATAGTGATAAGATATTCCCAGTAATTCTATATAATAGGTTACCTGTCCAGGAAAATCAAAAGAAGAAAGGATGTTCATTCCCTCGAATAGAACGTAGCAACCAATAGCAGATAAAATAAATGATACGATTTGATTGTCTGTAACAGAGGAGCAAAAAATACCTACGGCGACAAATACGCAACCCAACAAAAATAGTCCAATATATGATCCAATAATTCCCGATAAATCAAGGTTTCCTACAGGGTTGCCCAGATAATAAACAGATACAACATATATAATAGTCGGCAAAAGACTAAAAAAGACTAAGAAAACTGACGCGAAATATTTGGCAAGGATGATATCCCATGTTCTTAAGGGCATAGTAAATAGTAACTCCAGTGTTCCAGATTTCTGCTCTTCCGCAAATGATTTCATTGTGATAGCTGGTATCAAAAAGAGAAAAACATAGGGACCGAAAGAAAAAATTGGTTCAAGTGATGCATATCCGTAGTCAAGAATATTGATATCGGGTAGCAACCACAATATCAATCCAGTGCCTATCAGAAATATACCTATAGATATGTAGGCTACTAAAGAGTTGATAAACTCATTGATCTCTTTAGTTAACAGATAAATCATGATTTATCCTCCTTTCCCGTAAGTTGATGAAATACCTCCTCCAATGAAGATCCTATATTTTTCAATGCGACCAATGGTAAATTATTTTCTGATGTGATTTTCAACAAGATACTTCTAAGGTCCTTTTGAGTCGACTCAACTGTAAGAAAGTTTCCATTTTGTTGAATAATACTATCCTCACCGAGGGAATTAAACAATGATATATCAACGGGAGTCTCAAATTCAATTTCAATTTTGAAGGAATCATTCCTTGATCTCTTTATATTTTCTATTGAATCGTCTGCTACAATATTTCCCTTATTTATAATGACAACATTATCGCAAAGTGCTTCAACCTCCTGCATGATGTGAGTAGAGAGCAAAACAGTTTTATCCTTGCTTATATTTTTGATGACCTGACGAATTTCAAGAATTTGATTTGGGTCTAAACCCGTAGTAGGCTCGTCCAGAATCAACACATCCGGACTGTGAATTAAAGCTTTTGCTAATCCAACTCTTTGTCTGTACCCTTTAGATAAATATCCAATTTTTTTGTGTGACTCAATTTCCAGGCCGCACAATTCAATAATTTCCTTTACTCTTGTTTTTCTTTGCTTTACGGGTATTCCGTAAACCCTTGCTACAAAAGACAAAAACTCTTTAACATACATTGAAAGGTAGAGCGGATTGTGTTCAGGTAAATATCCAATTTTACGTTTTACATCAAGATTATTAATTCCAACTTCAATATCATCAATTTCAACAGATCCGGAATCCTGAGATAAATAACCAGTTGCAATTTTCATAGTGGTGCTTTTCCCAGCACCATTTGGACCTAAAAAACCAGTAATATTTCCTTTAGGGGCTGTAAAAGAGATAGAATCCAGCGCTTTTTGTGTATTGTAAATCTTGGTTAATCCACTAACCTTTATCGACATCTGAAAACCTTTTGAGCTTTTTTCACTTAAATAATTCGCTAAACCATTTGACTTTCACATTTTTGCAAGTCTATAAAGTCCGGCATGAAAATCGCAATTTGGATATTAAACGCAATATTGATGCATTTTATTCTGATCACCAAACCATTTGCTCAGGATAAAATACATAGTCAATATAAATACAATATTGGGATTGGATACCTGAAAGGATTTTTACTTCCTCATAATGATCAGGCATCTCATTTGACCTATGGCAGACCATGGGGGCTGGAAGCTTCATTCAACTTAAACAGCATTGGCGATAAACCCTGGCAAAAAAGATACAATTTCCCCGAGACAGGAATCTCATTTTCGTATTTTGATACGGACATGAAAGAAACCGGACATCTTTTGTCCGGGATTATTTACATGAAATTTCATCTTTTTCGTTCCAAAACAGGGAGTTTTATTTTTCATGCAGGCACAGGTTTAACCTATTCATCCAAAAGGTATGATCGGGAGTCAAACAACCTTAATAATTTGATCTCCAGTGTTTTAACTTATAACATGCAAGGCAGGCTAGGATATCAATTCAATATGGGAAGGTATATGTTGTTTCCTTCTATTACGTTGACACATGCTTCTAATGGTTCCTTAAAACTGCCAAATGCCGGCATCAATATTGTAACTGCTAATCTCAGCCTGCAATATCAAATTAATGAAATAGCGGAGTCAGTAAAAGTTATAAATGAGCCCCCGTTAAATAAGAAGTTGGCTTTGAATGTCCTATTTAGTGGAACAGCAAAGGAAATCTACCCAGCAGATGGACCGAAATATGGATATTTTACCATCAGATCTTATATTGATAAGACTTT
>CAYTFO010000058.1:6908-19292 GCA_964437135.1 uncultured Roseivirgaceae bacterium
TTGAGCAGGTACAGTCGAATTCTGGCGGGTGGAGAATTATTTTTAAATAGATCATTAAAAGTACAAATTGAAGCTAATCCGGAAGTTCCTGATGATATGGATTACAAAAGAGTTGGATTGCTGATTGGTCATGAATTACAAATATCAAGAGTGAGTGTGATGACACAATTTGGCTATTATGTTTACAGGCCATTTGATGAAGATGAAGACCCCGACTTCTACCAGCGATATGGATTGAAATATTATATAACCAAAAATGTTTTTGGTACTACAATGCTAAAAACCTTTTTAGGGAGAGCAGATACTTTTGATTTTGGAATTGGATACAGGCTATGAAAAACTATCTAATCGTTCTCATTCTTTTTTCAGTTATTTCCTGTGACAGTGAAGACGGCTGGGATTGTATTCAGAAAGAGGGAGAAAAAGTAAGGAGAAAATTTTTTATTGATACATTAGTGAGTGAGTTAAAAGTTTTTGATGACATCAAGCTTGTACTTTACTCCTCTGATACTCAGAAATTTGAACTCATCGGTGGTGAAAACCTATTAAATGAAGTTGAGTTTGTCTCTGATACTGGAACTCTACATGTTTTCAATAGAAATTCCTGCCGATGGAGTAAGCCACCTTTTAACATTGAGCTTCATGTTTACAGTTCTAAACTGAGATTTATAGAAAAAGCAAGCTATGCAGATATTATTAGCGGGGACACTTTATATCATAGTTTGAGATTTAAAACACTCAATCCGGGTACGATTGATCTTACTTTAAATAATGGTTCTATAAGTTTCGAACTTTACTCCCTTACTAATGTTACATTGAAAGGCAAGACAAATTCATTTGGTTTTTATTATGGTCTTAATAGAGATGCAAGAGTGGATGCTAGAAATCTAGTAGCGAACAGCGCTTCTTTAACTCATAATGGATACAATGATATAATTGTAAATCCTATTCAGACTCTTTCCTATAGAATCTGGAACTCAGGAAACATTATCGTTGTAAATGAACCAGAAAACCTGAATGAAGTTGAAGTGACCGGCAATGGAAAACTAATCTTAGACTATTAATGGAGAAAATAACCATCATCTGTAGTACGAACAGAACAAATGCACTTAGTAAAAAAATAAGCCAGATTTATCAGGGATTATTAGAAAAATATAATGTCAGTTCAGAAATAATTGATCTCGCTGATTTACCTTCTGACTTTACCGAAACTGCGCTTTATGAAAATTCAGGTAAAAATGAGGAGTTCAACATCTACAGAGAAAAGATGAAAACCACTAAAAAAATGGTGTTCATTGTTCCTGAATACAATGGAAGTTTTCCCGGGGTATTAAAAGCATTTATCGACGGACTTGAATATCCAGGAACTTTCAAGAACAAAAAATGTGCATTAGTAGGCTTGTCTTCCGGAGTTCAGGGAGGTGGTCTGGCACTGAGTCATCTGACTGATATTTTCAATTATTGTGGTATGCATGTTTTAGCACAAAAGCCCAAACTGGCAAAAATTGACAGATTTTTTAAAGATGATAAAATCACAAATGACCTTTATGTTCAATTATTAGAGGAACAGGTAGAGATATTTGTGGAGTTTTAATTTCTTATAAAATTCAGTAAGTTTAGTTTTCAAACTTTCAGAAATGGGTCTTATAACTAAAGATAGAATTTTAGCCTTTGTAGTATTAACTCCCTTTTTTGTTTTATATCTATACTTATATCACCAATCAAGACAAACTACTGAAAGAAATAGGCAACTCATTGAAAAATATGAGGCTGAGGAATCCAAAATTATGGCTGATCACTACAGAGAGTCTATAGCAAATGATAAAAACAGGTTTCTTATTTTTATGATAGGTCACTTCATTATATGGTCCTATGCTTAATACAGAAACAGACAATATGCCAATTACTTATATTTCTTCCAGCCGCACCCTGATGATCTAAAAACAAAAAACCCTTCATAAAATGAAGGGCCTTTCGTCTGTGTAATAAACCACCTGTTCGCCATAAGCGAATATTTTTAATCTACATTATCATGTAGAAATTTATTGTTCCCAAGCAATTGATTGTCATCAGTAAGATTCAATCTCGATATATTTCTCTCTGAAGAATGAGGAACTCTGCTCAATGATATTTTTTTACGCTCATATGCAGGAATATCCCATTTTTCTTTAAAACTCTCAGGATTAAGAAGTTCCTTACTCTTTAGCCTGTCCAATTCCTCCTCTCTCATTCTTCTTGCTTCCATTAACTGGAATTTTCT
This sequence comes from uncultured Roseivirgaceae bacterium, assembly GCA_964437135.1. Taxonomy (GTDB): domain Bacteria; phylum Bacteroidota; class Bacteroidia; order Cytophagales; family Cyclobacteriaceae; genus CAYTFO01. The sequence continues at coordinate 9,169 of CAYTFO010000058.1, forward strand.
AGATGGTGGATGTGCCATATCTTCCAATTCTTCCAGCGGAGCATCATCATCCTCAAGTGAATCAGACTTGGCGTTCATTAAAATGTCATCCTCATCATCCTCAAGTTCAAACTCAAATTCTTCGTCTTCCTCGATCTCATCTTTTTCAGGAAAATCAAAATCGAAATCGAAGGAAACACTGGAATGCTCTTTCTCATTCTCAACAGGTACTTTGTCCATTTCATCCTCATCTTCTTCTTTACTTTCAAAGTCCCATAGCTTTGTTTGCCGTATTTCTTTTGAAGACTCCAGATCATAGACTTTGCGAACAATGTCTTCTTCTTTCTCCTCCAAAGAATCCACATCGATATTTTCAGAATACTTCAGCTTAGGTTCGAAATCATATCTTTCTTCATTTAACTCATTATCTTGCCCTGAAGTACTAAAACCCGTTGCAATCACCGTAACCCTAATATTTTCACCAAGGTTCTCGTCAACACCATGACCAAATATTACTTCAGCTTCTCCTCCTGAGTTCTCTTCGATATAATCTGTTATTTCAGTCAACTCATCCATTTGAAGTTCAGCATTTTCTCCGGACATAATACTCAACAGGATTTTTTGTGCACCCATGATATTCTGATTATTGAGCAGTGGAGAGTTTAATGCCATTTCTGCAGCTCTGATAGCTCTATTTTCACCTGATGTTTCAGACGAACCCATCACAGCAGCTCCGGCATTTAACATTACAGTTTTCACATCCTCAAAATCAACGTTTACATATCCAGGAACTGTAATTATTTCAGCTATACCTTTTGCAGCAGTTGTCAGAACATTATCTGCCTGACCGAATGCTTCACTGATAGCAAGATTTCCAAAAATCTCCTTGATCTTATCATTTGAAATGACAATCACAGTATCGCAGGAGTTTTTAAGCTGCTCAATGCCTTCATCTGCAGCTTTCATTTTCTTCTTTCCTTCAAATGCGAAAGGAGCAGTAACGATTCCGACAGTGAGTATATCTAGTTCTTTCGCTACCTGTGCTATCACTGGAGCACCACCTGTACCAGTTCCTCCTCCCATCCCGGCAGTGATGAATACCATTTTGGTATCCTGCTCAAGCAATTCTTTTATGTCTTCTTTACTTTCGATTGCGGCATTTCTTCCTTTTTCAGGATTTGCGCCTGCACCAAGTCCACTTGTCAGATTAACTCCTATTTGAAGTTTATTAGGAACCGGGCTGCTTTCCAATGCCTGTCTATCAGTATTACACACTACGAATTCAACATCCTTGATACCAAGGTTATACATGTGGTTTACGGCATTACTTCCTCCACCTCCTACTCCAATCACTTTTATGATTGATTTATGATGAGTGGGTAAATCAAATGAATATGTATTTTCAGCCATTTTTTTAGTCTTTTAAGATTTTAATAAGAATGCTTATCGTCTATATCATCAATCAATAAGCCTTTCGTTTTCTCCAAAATATTTTGAAAAAAGTTTGCTCCGTGGCGCTCCTTAATCTTTTTGGTTCCCACTGGTTTTTCAGCGTACTGTGTCTCTCTTATGTCTAAAGCCTTAAATCCGGATAGCACCAACCCAACAGAAGTTGCGTAAATAGGACTCTTAGCACTTTCTACCTTGCTCTTTCCAAGATGTTCATTTGGATAACCGATCCTTGTATCAAGACCTGTCATGTATTCAAATAACTGACGTAAGTTGGTTAGTTGCGATCCACCACCTGTTACCACAATACCTGCAGCTAACTTCTTACTATAACCGGATGAAATTATTTCAGTATGAATCATTTCAATGATTTCTTCCATTCTTGCTTCAATGATATGAGCAAGGTTTTGAACGGATATCTCTTTGGGAGGTCTGTTTCGAAGTCCCGGGATCGAAATGATCTCATTTGGACTTGCTTCTTCAGCAATCGACCTTCCAAATTTAGTCTTAAGCAGTTCAGCCTGATTTTCCATTACCATACATCCCTGCTTAATATCCGCTGTTATTATATTTCCACCGAATGGAATCACTGAAGTATGCCTGATGATATTGTCATAGAAAATAGCAATATCGGTAGTTCCACCTCCAATATCTACGAGGCAAACACCGGCTTCTTTTTCTTCATCACTAAGTACGGAAAGTGAAGATGCGAGAGGCTCAAGAATGAGGTTCTCAATTTCAAGTCCGGCTCTTTTCACGCATTTATTAATGTTGTTGATGGCATTGGTCTGAGCTGTAATGATGTGGAAATCAGCTTCAAATTTTACCCCTGACATTCCAACCGGATCTTTAATACCATCCTCGTAATCCACAATATAATCCTGTGGCATCACATGAATGATCTCACTTCCCGGAGGGATTACGATTCTATGCATATCATTGACCAGTCGATTTACATCTTCAACCGTTATTTCATCATTAGACTCTCTTGTTATAGAGCCATTCTGAATGAAACTTCGGATATGCTGACCTGCAATACCAACATTAACAACATTAATGTCGATACCTGACTGATCACTTGCTTCTTTTATTGCCTTTTCAATGGCAAATACTGTCTTGTCGATGTTGGTGACAATACCGCGAATTACACCATCGGATACTGATTTACCCATTCCAAGAATCTCTAGTTTTCCGTATTCATTTTTACGTCCAACTATTGCACAAATCTTGGTGGTACCGATGTCAAGTCCTACGATAATTTTTTCTTCTTGCATGGTTTATTAGAATTTATTCACAGACGATTTGATTTTTAAATTTCAGATCTACAAAAGCATACTCATTCCAGCCTTTGTAGGGTAATATTCTTTTGTAGAAGATTTCAAGTTTTTTAAACTTCTCATCTATATCCTCAACTTTTCCGAACCCGATTTCCTGTTTGGTTACTTGAGGAAGCATGGTTATCTCACTTTCTCTGGAAAGAATTAGCTGAGCTATCTGGGCTTTCCAGAATTCATTTTGATCTATATAATTGATAAGACTCAATAGTTTTTCTCCATTTGAATCTTCATGCAACGACTCTTCCCAGTCCAGCTTATTTTCAATTTCTACTATTAAAACCCGGGCAGTATGACGTGTATTTAATGGTAAAATGGTTCCATTTTGATCAATATATCTGCCTTTACCATCTGGAAGCAATAATCTCGCAATGGGTTTAGCTTGCTTAATATCTATTTGTAACCTTCCTTCAATATCAAAATAAAGTTGAGCGTCTGATATGAAAGCATGAGATTCCAGCCTTTCTTCCAGTATTTTTAATTCAAGAAGTTCTTTAGGCTGACTCAATATATAATCTGTATGATCAGAATTAAGTAAATCAGTAACTTCTGCCTGATTGACGAAGAAGTTCTCTTCATTTTCCTCGATATTGATTTGTAATTCTTTCACATATCGGGAAGATTGCTTTTTAGTTGAAAACCCAATCACTCCCAGTAAAAGAATGCTTCCAATTGCAAATTTCAATATGGTTATAATCTCAATCTTCAACTTTCTCTTTGTTTAAGTAAAAATCTTTGATTTTAGGAACTAAAGTATCAATGTCACCAGCACCCACGGTTACTAGCACATCCGTCTTTACTTTTTGCAAAATGTCCGGAAAATCTTCCAGACTACATGCCACCTTATTCTCCAGTTTCATCTTATCAAAAATTATTCTTGATGTAACACCCTCTATAGGCTTTTCTCTGGCCGGATAGATATCTAAAAGCAGAACCTCATCAGACAGATCAAGACTTTCTGCAAACCCTGTTTGAAAATCTCGTGTCCTGGAATAAAGATGTGGCTGAAAAATTGTAGTTATCTTTTTATCAGCATATAGCTTTTTGACTGCTGTTAAGAAAGATTCTATTTCGGATGGATGATGGGCATAATCATCAATGTAGGTAAATGAGTCTGTTCGGATTACATATTCGAACCTTCTCTTTACTCCGCTGTAAGACATCATCCTTTCCTTAATCAAATCAGGATCCATACCCTGGTTCAATGCAGCAGTAATTGCAGCAACAGCATTTGAAATATTATGAAATCCAGGCAATTGAATTTTGATATTCGCTATTTCAGTTTTTCCTACGTAGTCAAAGACAAAATCTTCGTCCTCTATTCTTATATTCATCGCTCTGATTTGAGCAGATTTCAATCCGTAAGTAGAAAAAGCACGGGCAAGTTTATTTCCAACCTGATCTGCTACTATCTCATGTAGTAATATTTTTCCTTCCCTGTCTGTCAATTGCATGAAATCAAGGTATGATTGCTGAATAGAGTCCTTATTACCATAAATATCCAGGTGATCCGGATCTATACTCGTCACTATTGTGAAATCAGGATGGAGTCTCATAAACGATCTATCAAACTCATCTGCCTCAACTACTACTGGCGCATTTTCATCTCCAATTATCAGGTTTGAATCATAATTTGACATGATCCCGCCCACAAAAGCAGAACAACCATGTTTTGATCCATTAAGCAAATGTGCAATCATGGAACTGGTTGTAGTTTTTCCGTGAGTACCGGCAACAGCTATGGTGAAATGCCCTTCGGTTATCAACCCAAGCACTTCAGATCTTTTCATCACCTGAAAAGAGTTTTGCATGAAATAAGTTAGTTCCGAATGGTCAACGGGTATTGCGGGAGTATAAATAATTAAGGTACTGTCTTTATGTAAAAAGTCATCATGAATCAACTTTACATTGTCACTGTAATGGATAGTGATTCCCTCTTTTTCGAGTTTCTGGGTAAGTGGGGTGCTTACGCGATCATAGCCACCAACTTTTTTACCGCGTTGGTTAAACCAACGAGCTATTGCAGACATACCGATACCTCCTATTCCTACAAAAAATACGCTATGTACATTATCCAATTTCATGCAATGAGTTTTATTACTTCTGTGGCTATCTCTTTGGCAGCATTAGGATGTGCCATTTTTTTAATATTATTTCTTAGTTCTTCTATTTTATTAGTATCCTTTAGTAAGTGCTCAGCAGTCACTTTCAATTTATCTTTTGCTGCTTCATCGGGTAACAAAATGGCTGCATTCTGGTCAACCATTGCCTGAGCATTTTTAGTCTGATGATCTTCTGCTACATTAGGTGAAGGAATTAAAATGCTCGCAATTCCTAAAACCATGAATTCTGCAAGCGATAGAGCACCGGATCTTGAAATGACGATATCAGCAGCTGCATAAGCTTTTCCCATCTCTCTGATAAAAGGAAGAATTATTAACTTTTGATCCTGAATTTCAGAGGTACTTCGCTTCATTTCCTCATAATAGAAACCTCCGGTTTGCCATATTATTTGATAGTCCAGATTTAACCAATATTCAAGAGAAACTAAAACTGCTTCATTAACAGACCTTGCACCAAGACTTCCACCTACGATAAGAATTGTTTTAAACTCAAAATCTAGTTTAAAATGTCGCAAGGCTTCATTTCTGGTAGTTTTTGATGATAAAAGATCTGACCTTACAGGGTTCCCTGTTATTCTAAGCTTTTCTGCCGGAAAGTATTTTTCCATATTTTCATATGCGACACAAATTGTATTTGCCTTTCCACTTAGCCATTTGTTGGTTAAGCCTGCATAAGAATTCTGCTCCTGGATTAAGGTAGGTATGTTTTTTAATGAAGCAGCATATAATAATGGACCACTGGCATAACCACCTACCCCAACAACTACATCCGGTTTAAAATCTTTTATCAGTTTGAGTGATCTAAAAATACTTTTGATCAGTCTGATTGGAAACATTAAATTTTTGGTAGAAAGGCTTCGTTGAATACCGGTTATGTCCAGGCCAACTATTTCAAAACCTGCTTCAGGAACCTTTTGCATTTCCATTTTTCCTTTTGCGCCAACAAACAAGATTGAAACATCATTCAGGAGTACTTTCAATGCCTGCCCAATTGAAATTGCAGGGAAAATGTGTCCTCCTGTTCCACCACCACTTATCATAATACGATATGTTCCGTTCTCTTTCGTCATGCAGCTTCAGGTATTTCGTTTTTAAATGAATTGGAATGATGACTGCTAACACTTTCTGTATTTCCTCTACTTACACTCAGAATTATCCCCAATGAGATTCCCATAAATAATTGGGAAGTACCTCCCATACTTATCAAAGGAAGCGGTAAACCTGTAATTGGACCTAATCCAACGGCTACTCCCATATTTACTAATGCCTGTAATACAAGAGCAAAACTTAAACCTGCTGAGAGCAAACCAGCATAAGGTTTGTCGCTTTCATGGGTTGCTTTCATACCTCTGTATAGTAATGCCAGATAGAGAAAGAGTATAATCACTCCTCCAACTAATCCGTATTCCTCAATGATTATAGCATAAACAAAATCAGAGTATGGGTGCGGAAGATAGTTTCTCTGGTCGCTTTGTCCTGGTCCTTTCCCAAATACCCCACCACTTGCAATCGCAGCGAATGCCTGTCTTGCCTGATACGGGGGCTCATCACTAAAATAATCCTGAACTCTTGATATCGCTGTTTCGCCTCGTTGTCCAACGGAAATGGCAATAGTTCCTGCGATTCCTCCGATCAGAACCAGCATCATCAGATATTTGACCGGAACTCTACCTATAAACAACATCAACATACAGGTCATAAAAAGTAAAACTGCTGTTGAAATATTGGTCATAGCGATCAATCCACAGATGATTCCTATCCAAATCAGCATAGGAATTATTGCCTTTTGAAAATCGTCGATTTCTTGTTGCTTTTTTGAAAGCATACTTGCTAGTGTGACCAGAAGCGCAAGCTTTGCCAGATCAGAAGGTTGGAATGCCTGGTTTATCAATGGAACTGTGATCCAACGGGATGCTTCATTGATATTTACACCGAATTTCCAGGTAAAAAGCAATAGTGGCACAGAAATAATCAGGAGTAATCTGGATACCTTTGAATAATATCTATAGTCTATTTTGTGAGTCAGCCAAATCGCTAATAACGAAAGAAATACTAAAGCAGCATGCTTAAGCAAATAGTATTCAGTATCTCCTGACATCATCTTGTAGGCAAGACTTCCAGTAGCACTGTAAACTACCATAATTCCAAATAATGATAGCAGAATAACAATCAACCAAATAATTGGATCCCCCTTCAGATTTCTATAAGCCCATTCTCTAACGGTATTCATGAATTCACCACATTAGTTTTATTCGATTTTACATTCTGTCTGAACTGATCCCCTCTATCTTCATAATTTTTGAAGAGATCAAATGATGCACAAGCAGGAGAAAGCAACACAACATCTCCGCTTACAGCCAATTTCGATGCAGTTTTTACAGCATCCCTCATACTTTCTACTTCTTCGATTATATCTAAATCCTTACTGAAAAAGTCTTTTATCTTACTGTTGTCTTTACCTAAACAGACCAAAGCCTTTACTTTTTTTCTTACCAGATCCTGTAATTGATTGTAGTCATTTCCTTTGTCTATTCCTCCTGCAATCCATACAATCGGTCGATCAATTCCTTCTAAAGCATAGTATACAGAATCTACATTCGTAGCTTTGGAGTCGTTTATGTATTTAACATTGTTCACTTCATCTACCACTTCCAATCTGTGGGATGCATTTTTGAAAGTTTTGAGACCTTTCAATATTTGTTTTATTGATATATCGAGTGTTAATGATGACAAAACTGCAGCCATCACATTGATTTGATTATGCTTTCCTATCAGGCTTATTTCCGCAAGTGGAATCTTATGTTTTTTAGTTTGCGATTTGTAAGTGAAATCAAATATCAAATGATCTCCATCCACATATGCATCTTCCTGAACAGCGTTAGAAGATGAAATTGCAAATAAACAAGCTTCAACATTTCTTCTGGATAGCTCCCTTGTGATCGGCTTACTGTCTTTACAGTATATGAAACATTCGTCCTTTGTCAGGTTTTCAGTTATTCTGAACTTACTGGAGACATAATCCTCAAACTTATTATTGTAGCGATCTAAATGATCAGGTGTAATATTTAGTAGGATTGCTATTGAAGGTTTAAACTTCACAATTCCATCAAGCTGGAAGCTACTAATCTCAATGATATAATACTCATGATCCTCTGTGTCCGCAAGTAATCCAGCAAGACTTATACCCACATTACCCGCCATAGCCACATTCAGGCCTGCATCTTTCAACAAATGATATGTTAGAAGAGTAGTTGTTGTCTTTCCATTTGTGCCTGTAATGGCTATAATTTTTTTCTCTTTTGGAATAAACCTGGATGCATATTCTATTTCTGAAATTACAGGAATATTTGCTTTCAAAGCAGATTGAATAACCGAGACATTATCCGGAATACCCGGACTTTTAACAATGATGTCTGCTTTTAGAATGATATCTAATGAATGCTTATTTTCTTCGTAGTCAACACCAAGGTTTTTGAGAGTTTCTTTATTTGAATCAGAAATATTTCCATAGTCTGAGACAAAAGCATAGTCCTCCTTCTTCACAGCTAATTTTGCTGCTCCCATACCGCTTTCGCCTGATCCTAATATGACAATATTCTGTTTCAAAATCTTATAGCAGGTCTTTTTCTTTATTTACTCTTTTTTCAATCATTGAATCACAAGCCATAGAGTAGATCGAAAGCATTTCGTAACCGTTTATGATCAATTGATTCAATACATTTATTTCATATTTTGTATTTACAATATGTATTTGATCCAATGCAAATACTACTTCATCCAGTTGTTCCTCCAGTTTTTCAAGTGTCGTGAAAAAAGTCATATCAGATTTTGACTGGATCAACTTCAGGAACCGGGCATCTATCGCCTTCAGGCTTCTGATGATGTTGGAGATATGCTCAACAAGATTTTCACCCGGAATAGCTTCTGAACATTTTACTGCCAGATCCTGTAGCTTTTTGTTTAAGTCTTCGATTTGATTCAGTTTCATTGTTATGGTTTTATCTAAGTTTAAGTGTTGCAAGTGTTCCAATAGCCAGAAGTATTCCCACTGTCCAAAATCTTGTGACAATTTTCGCCTCGTGAATTCCTTTTTTCTGGTAGTGATGGTGTAGTGGCGACATTAAAAACACCCTCCTACCTTCACCGTATTTCCGTTTTGTATATTTGAAATATGATACCTGAATGATTACTGATAGATTTTCGATGAGGAAAATCCCACACAATACAGGTATTAAGAGTTCTTTTCTGATAACCAGGGATAATACTGCTATTATAGCCCCGAGACTTAAGCTTCCGGTATCTCCCATGAATACCTGGGCAGGGAAGGAGTTATACCATAAAAACCCAATACATGCTCCGACGAATGCGCTACAGAAGATTACCAGCTCCCCGGAGTTGGGTATGTACATGATATTCAGGTAATCTGAGAAAATAACGTTTCCGGAGATATATGCAAAAATCGCAAGCGTTAACCCAATAATTGCGGATGTACCCGCAGCAAGTCCATCTAATCCATCTGTAATATTGGCTCCATTTGAAACAGCTGTAACAATTGTAATAATCAGCAGCACATATAAAATCCAGGTATAATCATCCAGAAAAGAAGGCAGCAACCAATCGTATTGAAATTCATTGTTCTTGATAAATGGAATTGTTGTAACTATTGATTTAACATCGTTAAATGTAGAATTATCCTCCGATGTGAATTCTCTAATCACTATATCATCATGTGTGATCATAACAAGCCCAACAAGCAACCCAAGTGCAACCTGACCTATGATTTTGAACTTACCGCGAAGTCCTTCCTTGTTTTTCTTTTTGACTTTTAAATAATCATCTATAAACCCAATAGTACCCATCCATAAGGCAGAGACAATGAGAAGAATGATATAAATATTGGCGATTTTGGCAAATAATAATGTTGGAATAACAATTGCTGCAATTATGATTATTCCACCCATAGTCGGTGTACCGGCTTTTTGCATCTGCCCGTCAAGTCCCAAATCCCGAATTGATTCACCCATTTGAAACTTTCTCAATAAATTGATTAAGTACTTTCCTAAGGTAATGGTGATCAGTAATGAGAATAATGCTGACATTCCTGCACGAAATGATATGTACTGGAATACTCCTGCTCCCATCAGGTTAAAATTCGAGTCGATATAGTCAAACAGGTAGTAAAGCATTAATTTGTATTTAGGATTTCGTTTAAGATTTCTTTATCATCAAAATGTTGACG
>CAYTFO010000059.1:0-19041 GCA_964437135.1 uncultured Roseivirgaceae bacterium
GAGCAGTTTCTGCGGGGAATAAAAAAAGAATGCTTCTAATCAGTTGATACATTAGCTTCTGGGATGATATTGTTTGACAATTTGTTTTAAATATTCTTTATCGAGATGTGTATAAATTTCAGTTGTGGTGATAGATTCATGACCCAACATTTCCTGTACAGCTCTCAGATCTGCACCTCCTTCTATCAAATGCGTTGCAAATGAATGCCTAAATGTATGCGGACTAATATTTTTATTTATTCCCGCAACTTTTATGAGATCTTTAATAATCATAAATATCATAACTCTGGATAAGGATTTACCTCTTCTGTTTAAAAATAGAAAATCCTCATAACCACTTTGAATCTCAAGGTGGTTTCTAATTTCATTTTTATAAATAGAAATATATTTCAATGCTGAAGAACCTATTGGAACCAACCTTTCCTTGCTTCCTTTTCCAATCACACGGATAAAACCAATATCACTGTATAAATTAGAAATTTTTAAGTCAATCAATTCAGAAACTCTTAGACCGGAGCTGTATAGAGTTTCAAGCATGGCCCGGTTTCTCATTCCTTCAGGTTTGCTATGATCTACAGATTCGAATAGCCTATCTATTTCTGTTATACTAAGTACATCAGGAAGTTTTCTTCCTAGTTTGGGAGTCTCCAAAAGCCCAGCAGGGTCCACTTCAATAAGATCTTCATATAAAAGAAACTGAAAAAATGACTTAATTCCGGATAGCAATCTAGCTTGAGAATAAGGTGAAATGCCGAGCTCATTAATAAATTCTAAAAAATCTATTAGATCCTGCTGTTTTACGTTCAGAGGATTTACATTTTTTTGTTTGATTTCAAAAAACTCCTTTAATTTCGTGACATCTCTCAAATAGGCAGCTATAGAATTTTCTGCCAGGGAGCGTTCTAGTTTTAAATAATTTTTAAATTGTTTTATGTAGCTATCCCAAGTCACTTTTGATAGCAAAAATAATCAGGTAATGAAAATAGCAATCATCAATGGGCCAAATTTAAATTTGTTGGGTAAGAGACAAACCAGCATTTATGGTGAGAATTCATTTGATGACTTTTTTTTGAAACTAAAGAAAAAATATTCAAATCTTGAGCTGGAATATTTTCAATCCAATCATGAAGGAGAATTGATTGATAAAATACAATCTATTGGTGGACAAGTTGACGGGCTTATTATAAACGCAGGTGCATATACTCACACATCAATTGCTTTAAGAGATGCACTTCTTGCGGTTGAAGCAAGGTTTGTTGAAGTACACATTTCAAATATTTTTAGTCGGGAATCATTCAGACACACAAGTTATCTTACAGATATATCAGAAGGAATTATATCAGGTATGGGTTTAAAAGGTTACGAACTGGCTTTGATATTTTTAACTGAAAATGAGTAAAATAAGCTTTTATCCAGGGCCTTCCAGAATATACTCAAATGTGACAGAGTATATCTATGAAGCATATAAGGACGGAATTTTATCAGTTAATCACAGAAGTGAAGAATTCATGGATTTGAGCAGGAAAGTAAAAAGCCAGCTCAAATTAAAGCTTGACATTCCTAATAATTATGAAATTTTCTTCGTTTCCAGTGCAACAGAGTGCTGGGAGATTATCGGGCAGTCTCTTGTTGAGCAAAAAGTTCAGGCATTTTACAATGGAGCGTTTGGAAAAAAGTGGTCCAATTATACTAAAATGCTCGGCAAAGAAGTATTGGAGACTTCATTTGATATTCAGGAACAATTACCTGTTGAGAAACTTTCTAAAGAAGCGGAATGGTTTTTTGTTACGCAAACTGAGACATCTAATGGCTCAATGGTGAATATGAAAACCCTTAAAAAACTAAAAAGTAATGCTTCTATATCTCAACTTATTGCTGTTGATGCTACTAGTTCAATAGGAGGTATTAATTTGGATTTTAAACTTGCCGATATTTGGTTTGCTTCTGTTCAGAAATGTCTTGGTCTCCCGTCGGGAATGGGGATAATGATTGTATCACCTCGAACCATTGAGCGGGCAAAAAGAATTAACGAAAATAATCATTACAATAGTTTTTTAAATGTTTTGGATAATCATCAAAAGGAGCAAACTCATTATACGCCTAATATCTTATTGATTTATCTCCTTTTCAGAACTATGAATATTTCCAAAGGCATTGAATACATTGACGATAAAATAAGTTCAAGATATAAATCTTGGACTAGTTTTATAGAGTCTTTTGACTCATTAGAGTGGCTTATAGAGGATCCGAATTTGCGTTCAAAAACTGTATTAACTCTAAAGGCAGACGATGTTGAGAATATTAAGAAGCAAGCTTATAGTGCTGATTTCATTATCGGAAATGGATACGGAGACTGGAAAAATGATACTATTAGGATAGCAAATTTTCCTGCAATTAAGACAAAAGAGATTGAGAAATTTACAAAATTCTTAACAAAGAATTTTGATTAATCTCTTGTGTCCAATGCAACAGTTTTGTTAATCCAGCATCCTAGATTTAATTCCTGACCTTTTTCATATCCTTCATTAAATATTTCTTCTTTAGAAGGAAATTGCACTTTGGAAGCATTCATCTGTTGTGTATTGCCAGCCTTTCTGTACATGTCATATGCCGCAATGAATGCCAAACGATCATAAACTCTACTTTCTGATTTTTTACAATCCTGAAAAGAGGTAAAATATAGATTGCCTATCAAATTATAAGCTTCATTTTTTTGTTGATCAATACTAATTGCTTCATATGCGAGGTTTCTGGCTTTTGGTTTATTGCCTGTTTTAGAAAAGGAAACAGCTAAACCCATGAGTGCCTCATATTTTTTATCTGCGATAGAAGTCAGTTCAAGCGATTTTTGAAAATACTCAATGGATTTGCTATAATTTTCTACGGATTGATATTTTTTACCAAGTGTGAAAGCTAGATTGAAATCAGGTTTTTCATTAAACAAAACCTCTCCGGCCATCGTAAAAAAATCTTCATCAGTACATTTTGCTTTGAGCGAGTATGAAAAGATTTTTTTTGCAGTGTTTAGGTCATTTGGATTTTTATCTAGTTTAGGAACAAGATTATCTTTGATGAAATCACAATTTATAAGATCTCCCATTGAACTCAACAAAGCATCGATCTTATCCTGTTCCTTACTAAGTTTTTCTGCATCTCCCGGGTTTTTCTCCATCTTAGCATTTATGATATCACTTAAAGCAGAGTGAATATCCAATACCTCCTGTGCAGTCATCTCATCCGGTTTTCTTTGATAATAATACTTCACCAGTGTCATATATGGTGCAATATTAAAAGTGGATAAATCTGATCCCGCTTCATCCATTGCTTCACCGTAAAGGCTGGCTAGTAAGGGGTATTTATTGGGGTCTTTATAGAATAATTTAAAAGCCTCGTAGGCCTTCCTATCAATAACTTCAACGTCATCATCAAAGTATTGATCTCTCATATCAAATGTCCAAAGAAGAGAATCCTGTAGCCTGGATATTCTATTTTTATTGGTCTCTTTTTCAATTATATTTTCTATTACTTTAGCACCATCTATGTAAATGGACGGGTTTAATTCAGGGTTATTTGTGTAAAGCCAATTGAGCGTTTTTAGCGCAGTTTCCCATTCCTCCAGACCCATATTTACCTTGTAATAGGCTTGTTTTTCAAGTGCAACTGATTTTGTATCAGGGTCTTCCGGCCAATTCCAGCCTGGCTGGGCAATAAGAGAGAAATTAATAATAAATAGTAGCGTAAAAAGAACTGAAAATCTCATCAATATTATTTTTTTGCAATTTGTTCAATTTATTACTTATTACAATACGTCTGGAATTAGCTTTGTGTTAAAATTTTTTTTGAGAATGTTCAATTTCAAGGAAATACTATCTGTTAGTTTAATCTTATTTTCGGTTATTGATATACTTGGTAGTGTGCCCATAATCATCGATTTACGAAAAAAAATGGGACATATTCAGTCAGAGAAGATCACATTGATCTCAGGATTACTGATGCTTCTATTTTTATTTCTTGGAGAGAGTATTTTAAAACTTTTTGGTATTGATGTAAGCTCATTTGCAATATCCGGAGCAATCATTATGTTTATTTTGGGTATGGAAATGGTACTTGGATTGCAACTATTTAGATCAGATCCGGAAGCAGGTGCCGGTTCAGCTTCTGTTGTACCAATTGCTTTTCCTTTGATTGCAGGAGCGGGTACCATGACTACCATTATTTCATTGAGAGCAGAATATATGACCATCAATATTATTGTGGGAATTCTTATCAATTTGATGCTGGTTTATGTTGTTTTGAAAACGACAAAGTGGTTGGAAAGAGTACTTGGACCTGCTGGATTCAATGTTCTGAGAAAGGTATTCGGTATAATTTTGCTTTCTATCTCAATAAAATTGTTTAAAAATCACTGGTTTCTGTAATGATCAACATTTATACAGACGGTGCAGCAAAAGGAAATCCCGGTCCAGGAGGATATGGTGTGGTAATGGAATACAAAGGGAAGAAAAAAGAACTTTCAGAAGGCTTTAGACTCACTACCAACAACAGAATGGAACTACTGGCAGTAATAGTAGGATTAGAATCCATAAAAAAAACAGGCTGGGAAGTAAAGGTTGTCTCAGATTCAAAATATGTAGTAGATGCAGTAAAAAAAGGATGGTTGAGCAATTGGGTAAAAAATAATTTTAAGAATAAAAAGAATGTAGATCTTTGGAAAAGGCTCCTCGAAGTTTACTATAAGCATAAAGTGCAGTTTGAATGGATAAAGGGCCATGCTGGACATCCGGAAAATGAAAGATGTGATCAACTTGCAGTGGAGGCGGCACAGAATTTTGACCTTAAAATTGATAAAGCGTTTGAGGATTCATTGGAATAAAAATGTCTGCTAACCGATTCTTATTCAGAGAATTTTCAGTCAGTCACCACAAATGCGCAATGAAACTCACAACAGAAGCTTGCCTTTTTGGTGCTTTGATAGATCCCGAGCATGCAACATCGATACTTGATGTGGGTGCTGGATGTGGTATAATTTCATTGATGCTTGCACAAAAGTCTAATGGATACATTGATGCTGTGGAAGTTCATAGAGAAAGCTTTGATCAATGTGCTGAAAATTTTTCCAATTCAAAATGGTCGGATAGGCTAAGTCCAATTTTTATAGATTTTCTCAAATACAATTGCAATAAGACTTATGACCTGATAGTATCAAACCCACCCTTTTATGAAAATCAACATAAGTCCAAAAAAGATGAAAACGTAAATTTATCAAGACATTCAATTCAATTATCAAAACTTCAATTGGTAGAAAAGACAGTTGAACTTCTCAATGAAACGGGAAAATTTTGGGTGCTTCTACCTGAGTTCGAATTTCAGAGTTTTACTAAGATCGCTTTGGAATATAACCTTCACCTAAATGAAAGAATAGAATTGCATTCTAAAGCCCTTTCCGGTGTCCTTAGAATAATTGGTTGCTTTTCAAAAGATGCCATGGGATCAAATAAAAAAAGTAAATTTATAATCTACTCTAAAGAGCTAAATTATACCGAGGAATATAAGAATTTGATGAAGCCTTTTTATCTGAATATTTAGGGAAACATTTCAGACTATTTTATGATTCTTACATTCATAGAATATATTTTTATCAATTTGATGAAATTCAAAGAATTCTATTAGGATTATATCAAAAATGTTATTTTAGCATTTGATAGTTGAGTCATTTGGCGATGGGAAGAATATTGCTGTCAGGTCTTTTATTAGGAGTAATTTTTTACTCTAATTCACAGTCATATGTTGATGTTGCTTCTCAATGGGGAGTGGATCACTCTTATGGAGTTGGACTCTCAGGTGCTGGAGTGAGTTTGGTTGATTTCAACGATGATGGATTAGATGACCTGACTCTTGCAACTAAAAAAGGAGAGGAAATTTACTTCTATCTCAATAAAGGAGACCATTTTGAAAAAATACAACTTAATATATTCGATACCACTGAATCAAAAAACTTGCTTTGGATAGATTTTGATAACGATGGCGATCAGGATCTATATGTTAGTTCTCTTACCTCTAAAAACTCATTGTACAGAAATAATGGTCAACTACAATTCGAAGATGTAACCAAAAGAGTTGGATTGCCTGATTTTGATATTTATTCCTGGGGTGTTGCATGGGCTGATTATGATAAAAATGGCTGGCTGGACCTTTACATCACGACCAGGGGCAGTAGTAGAGATGGTGGACGATACAACTTTTTATATAAAAATGATAATGGAAAATTCATTGAGGTTACTGAAGGAGCAGGAGCATTAGATGCTGATAAAATGCCTTTTTGTGCAACTTTCTTTGATTATAATAATGATGGATGGGAAGATATTTATATAGTTCATGATTTTCATTTCAGGAGTGTATTATTAAAAAACAATGCAGATGGAACATTTGATGATGTTAGCGAAGAATCAAAATCAGATTTGAAAATAGGGGGAATGGGAATAGCTATTGGAGATTTCGATAACAATGGATATTTTGATATTTACAATAGCAATGAATCAGATGGCAATAAGTTATTACAAAACTTAGGTAATGGCACTTTCAATGAAATTGCAGAAGAAATGGGTGTTGGGTTTTACGGCTGGGGCTGGGCAGTAACTTTTTTTGATTTTGATAATGATACTGATTTAGATCTGTATTGTACGGGTGGCAATATTGATCATGATTATTTGAATTTCAATGCATTCTATCGAAATGATTCTGGTTATTTTTCTATCCCTGAAACCATTGGCCTAATTGGAGATTCAATTTTATCCTATACCCATGCAGTAGGAGATTTCAATTCCGATGGATATTATGATATTGTTTCAAACAATCATGATGAGAATCCATCTACACTTTGGCAAAATACGGGTTCAGAATTCAACTGGGTGAAAGTAAAGTTGAAAGGAACAATAAGCAATGCAGACGCAATTGGTAGTAGATTAGAGTATTTTCTTGGTGATAAAAAACATATAAGATATACTCATGTGGGAGAGGGTTTTCTTGGACAAAATTCAAGAAATCTAATATTGGGTATTAAGGAATTGAATCAATTAGATTCATTACATGTAATATGGCCCAGCGGACATACAGACAAATTGTATAATTTAAATGCCGGGGAGATATTGGAGATTGAAGAAGGACAATATAGTGACGGATTCAGTTGTGAAATAAAGTTACTAAGTGGTACCTGCAATGAGTACCCAAGATTATCTGCCAGTTTGTTTGGGAAAGGGATTTCTTACAACTGGTCAAATAATAGTCAATCTCCTGTAATTACTGTTTATAATTCAGGCAGATATACATTAAGAACTACAACTGATCAAGGTGTATTTGTTGATACAATATCTATAAACCTTGAAGACCTGACTGTACCTATGGATCTTACAATGGAGGTATTCCCTTCTACAGATCTGGATGGGTTAGCGACAGTGAATGTTTCCGGAGGCGTACCTCCCTATGAATTTCAATGGAATGATCCATTTCTTCAAACTACTCAAACTGCCATAAATTTATCTCCGGGACAATATATGGTAACAGTAACAGACCAAAGGGGATGTGTGCAGGTAGGGATGGCAAATGTGGGAAGGCGTGAAGCCATACTTGGAGACCTTTTAGAAGAAGAGATTTCAATTTTTCCCAATCCGGCAAACACTGCTTTATATTATCGTCTTGAAAGCTTTGGAGTAGAGGAGATTTCAATAACTGACATTTCGGGAAAGCAAATTCTTCAAATCCAACAACCGCCAACTGTTAGTGGACAAATTAATCTACATGATATTGAAAAAGGAATTTATTTAATTACTTTAAAAGGGGATAATTCCAAAATTGTCCAAAAAAGAATAATTATTGAAAAATAGAGATTTGTGAAATAACTCTAATTACCTTCTTTTTTTGTTTTTATAACAATCACTCCATTCGAACCTCTTAGTCCGTACGCTGAAGTAGATGCAAAATCCTTCAAAACTATTACTTTATCTATATCGTTTGGATCGACATAATCCTTTGCTGCTACGAAGCTGTTTCCAACCTGAGCTCCATCTATGATATACAGAGGTTCTTGTCCGGCTTCTGCGGATTGCAGCCCTCTGATAGTAAGATAGTTTTCATTATGTATCTGTACACCGGGCACTCCTCGCATATAGTCCATTAAAGTAATGTACTGGCGGGTTCCTCTATTTTCATCTTTCGCTAAAGGAGCATTTTTAACACTTGAGCATGATATGACAATAAAAACTGCCAGAAGTAAATGAATTGAGTTAATGATTTTCATATCTATTTTGTTTTATGCTGTTTTAAGAATATCCATTTCCCTTTCCATAAATTCAAATCCCATTTTTTCAAGTCTGGCAAGTACAGGAATATATATATTTTTATTTGTTGGAATTTGAACCCCTGTTGTATTAATCTGATTTTTCAAAATTAATTCTGCACTCACCGCTAGCGGAAATCCCACCGACATTGACATGCCTGTATTTATTTCATCTTTTCCCTTTACGACCATATGGGCTTGTATTTGTTTTGGAATTCCATTTTCCATAAAATCAAATTTGTGCCACATCACAATTAGATCCCTGTCTTTATTATTTAACGTCCATTTCTTTTTTAGGATGTGTTCAAGTATCTGAGCAGGAGTTCCTTCTTCAATTCCAACAATTTCCTCATCAAAAACCCCTAACCATTTTAACTTATACATTTCCTCTGATTCGAGCCCTATATTTAAATAATGTGCCAATTTTAATTCTACAGAATCGTGGGGATTAAATTGAAGAAATGAATTTACAAATTGCCTATGAGTCATATGAGAAACATTTTCCATCTTATAGCTATCATCGGTAGCTCCCAATTGAACAAAAATATCCCAGGCTTTACAGAATCCGGGTCGTCTCAATGTACCTCGATACAAGGTTCTTATATCTCTTAAATCATAGAGATCAATATATTTTAGGGAATCGCGATTTGCGTACCCTTCAAAATAGCCATATCCGGGAATATGAATTACTTCTGTTCTCTGAAAAAGTCGATGGTAAGGAATGTATTTAAATCTACCTTCCTGTTTAAATTTAACATGACCATTTCCTGCTATCACAACGTTCCTAGGATTCCATGTGAATTTGTAATGCCATGGATTATCCACAGACTGGTCCATATCCAACAAACCTCCGGTGAATGTTTCAAAGGAAGTGAGTTCATAACCATTTCCTTTTATTTGATCCAGAACCTTCATAGCAGACATGTGATCTATTCCCGGATCGAGTCCCATTTCCATTAGACATAGCTTACCTTTTTCTTTAAATTTAGTATCCAGAGACATTATTTCATCTGTGTTGTAAGAAGCTGTAAGCATATGTATCCCTTTTTCTGCACAAATTCTGGCAACATTAATGTGAAACCTCGCAGGTAACATACTAATTACCATGTCAAAATCCTCTATGATATTTCTGGATTTTTCTTCACTATTAATATCAAAATCTATGATTTCAGCATCCGGAAACTTTTTTTTAGCAAGCGAAACATTCATTTCTGCAATGATTACTTTCCAGTTGTTTTCTGAACTTCGTGAAAGAAGATAGTCAATTAGGGATGTGGAAGATTGTCCAGCTCCAATGACAAGAATTTTTTGCATGACTGCTATTGGTTTTGGGTAAATGTTACGGTAAAGCTACTATTTCAATTGCCCTTTTATTAACCAATTTCAATCTTTTTTTATCATTGTCGAGCTAGCTTGAGTAGAGGGTAAAATAAGGACATCAGCTATGTTAACACTAGCTGGTCGGGCTGCCATAAAATAGACTGTTTCTGCAACATCTCGAGCAGTCAGTGGAGCTGCTCCCTGATAAACTTTTGATGCACGCTCCTTATCTCCTTTGAATCTGACTTCTGAAAATTCAGTTTCTACAAGACCTGGTTTTATTTCGGAAACCTTGATCCCTTGTTCTAATAAATCCATCCTCATACCCTTTGTTAAAGCATCAACTGCAAATTTTGAAGCATTGTAAACATTACCTCTTGGATAAACATCTAAACCAGCAATACTTCCAATATTTATAATGTGACCTCTTTTTTGTTGAATCATACTGGGTACAACAGCTTTTGTAACATACAGAAGGCCCTTAACATTGATATCCATCATTGCATCCCAATCTTCGGTATTTCCATCCTGAATATAATCAAGCCCATGTGCATTACCTGCATTATTGATAAGGAGGCTTATTTCTTTCCAGTTTTGAGGTAAGTTTTGAATGTTTTGAAATACCAATTCCTTATCTCGGACATCAAAAGTAAGTGTATGAATATCTGTTTTTACTGAAAGTGTTTTCTTTAGTTTTTCTAGCCTTTCGGTTCTTCTCCCACATAGAATAAGGAAAAACTTATCAGCAAATATGTGTGCACAAGCTTCTCCGATTCCACTTGTAGCACCTGTAATAAGGGCGATTGGTTTCATTATCTTTTTCGTTTGAGGTAATTAGGACCTCCTTCGAAAGTAATAAAGATTGTGAAATTATGCATAACCAATTCATCCAGATTTACACTAAATCTGTTTACAGTATCATTGAGCATATTATTGAGGACATATGCATATCTTAGCTCCGGACTAAATTTAAAAAGTGGGAAATACATATCAATCCCAACTCCCACATCAAGCGCTACTGAATAATTTCTTAATTCCAGTCTTTCCCGATTATCAACTTCATCACCTTTTCCCGCCGCTTCAAGAGAAGTATTGATACCTCCTACAAGGTACATCGCCAGATTACCTCGACGTTGAGATTTATATTTAAGCAACAAAGGAAGCTCCATCATGGTGGCATCATTTACTTCACGGAATTGAGATCCATTTGTATACCGATAGGTCAATACATTTTCATAAAAACCTACAGTAGGTAAAATTCTAAAATCAAGATATTGAGCAATTCGCATATTGATGACAAAGCCCAATTTGAATCCGCCGAAGTTTTCCGGAACAATCGAATGTACTGAGTCCATTAACGGACTATTAAACATCTCGGAGTATTTGATACGGTAACTTGAATTGTGAATTCCCATTGCAAAACCATAATGAATCCATTGTTCATCATAGTCCATAAGGTTGTCTCTTCTGGTATTTTGCCCCAATACCGACGAAAAAGTAGTAAACAAAAATAGAAAGCAGATTACTGCTTTATTCCTGTGTATATAGAGCTTATGCCAAGTGTTAAGGGTTTGCATT
The DNA here is from genome assembly GCA_964437135.1 of uncultured Roseivirgaceae bacterium. Taxonomy (GTDB): domain Bacteria; phylum Bacteroidota; class Bacteroidia; order Cytophagales; family Cyclobacteriaceae; genus CAYTFO01. The sequence continues at coordinate 11,231 of CAYTFO010000059.1, forward strand.
TAGTTTTGTCAAAACCAACTTTTTCAAGTTTATCTAAAAATTTGTCTCCATCTGGGAACGCCTGAACCGAATCCGGTAAATATGTATAAGCAGATTGATCCCTGGATACAATTTTTCCAATTTTAGGTAAAATCCATTTAAAATAAAACTGATACAATTGTTTGAAAGGAAATGCTTTAGGTTTTGAAAATTCAAGAACTACAAGTTTGCCATTTGATTTCAATACTCTATAAATATCAGAAAGTCCCTTTTCCAGGTTTTCAAAATTTCTTACACCAAATGCAACGATTACAGCATCAAACTTATTGTCATCAAAAGGAAGACCTTCAGAATCTCCTGAGATTAATTCAATTCTATCATCCAGTTTCTTTTTAACCAATTTCTTTCTTCCAATCTCCAACATTCCTTCGGATATGTCTACACCTATGATTTTATCCGGATTCAAACTAAGAGCCTCAATAGCAAAATCTCCGGTTCCGGTTGCTACGTCCAGAATTAGCCTTGGCTTATCCTCTTTGAGCTGCTTTACAGCTTTTTTTCTCCAGATTATGTCTATTCCCAGGCTTAGAAAATGATTTAAAAAATCATATTTTGGGCTGATATTGTCAAACATTTCAGCAACATGGTCTTTTTTACTGCTATTTTTGTCTTTATAAGGTGTTACAGTCATAATTTTTGCAATATTAAGTCAATAACTTTCGGTTTTTGATCATTGTTAGATTTATTTGAAATATGCATATAAAAAAAGCTGAATTCGTTAAAAGCAGTCCTGATCAAAAGGATTGTCCTACTGAGAATATCCCTGAGTATGCATTCATTGGCAGATCAAATGTTGGGAAATCTTCTTTGATCAACATGATAACCAACCGGAATAATTTAGCCAAAACTTCTGGCAGACCCGGAAAAACTCAACTTATCAATCACTTTGAAATTGATGAAAGCTGGTTTTTGGTTGATTTACCAGGTTATGGATGGGCTCAGGTAAGTAAAAAAGATAAAGCGAAATGGAAAAAAATGACTCATGAGTATCTTGAGCAGCGAAAAAATTTAGTAAATATATTTCTTCTTGTTGATTCAAGGCATGAGCCCCAAAAAGTTGACCTTGAGTTTATGAGGTATTTAGGTGAAAATGGCCTTCCGTTTTCAATAGTATTCACCAAAGCAGACAAGCAGGGAAAGACCAAAACACAGTCGAATGTCTCTTTTTATAAGAAAATACTTAAAAAGGAGTGGGATTTTTTGCCACCTATTTTTGTTACCTCGGCCACTTCTAATATGGGAAAGGAAGAAATACTTAATTACATAGATGAATTAAATAAAACAGTTAATATTTAAGAATTACATTTGCGGGCGTAATTAATTAAGACCAATGGATTTTAGTGAAATAGCTTCAGTATCCGGAAAAAGCGGATTATTCAAAATTGTTAACCCAACTAGAAACGGTGTTATTTTAGAATCATTTGCAGAACCAAAAAAGAAAATGGTTGTCGGAATGTCTGCCAAGGTTTCAGTACTCTCAGATATTTCAATTTATACTACTGATGGTGAGGGCTCTGTACCACTGGAACAAATATTTAAGAAGATTCATGAAGAGTTTAGTGGTGATACTGGCCTTAAGGGAAATAATGATAATGAAGAGTTGAAGTCTTTTCTGAAATTCATTTTGCCGAACTATGATGAATCCCGAGTATATGTTTCGGATATCAAAAAACTTGTTTCCTGGTATCATACTCTAGTTGAAGTTGCTCCAGAACTGCTCAATAAAGATGATAAAGACTCTCAAGCTGGGGAAACAGAAGCGGAAGAAAATGGATAGTTATCGAAAAAGCTTTCAATCAAATTGGGCTGATCTTGATCCAAATGGTCATATGCGTCATACTGCCTACAATGATTACGCGGCTCAGTTGAGGTTATTATTCTTTGAAGAACATGGGTTTTCGTTTTTAAAACTTAGCGAAATGGGTATTGGTCCTATATTATTTCGTGAAGAGACAAGGTTTTTCCGGGAAGTAAGGATGGGTGAGAAAATATCAGTTGATGTACAACTGTTAAAAGCAAGGAAAGATGCTTCGAAATGGAGTTTCAGGCAAAATATATATAAAGATAAGAACGAAATATCTGCTTCCATCGAGGTAGATGGTGCTGGCTGGATTTGCAAAAACGAAAAGTTATTATACCACCAAAAGCTATATCAGAAATGGTTATGGAAATTCCCAGAGCAGAGGATTTCGAATGGTTACCTTATAAGGTCAAATAATATTCGAGCAAGAACCATCTGAGTATTCGAATTTTTTTTTTGTTAAGTATATTAGCGAACCATATTCACTATTTCAAAATGGAAGAAAGAACCGACAGAGAAGCCAGACGAGCCAGACGGGCAGAAGAACGAGCAAAAAGAAAATCAGAAAGAAGCGAGAAAAAGCATTCGATTCTTTATGTTGATGATGAATCTCCTAATCTAAGAGGCTTCAGGTCGACTTTTAAACGATTTTACAATATCTACACAGCGGAGAATCCAATCGAAGCAATGGAGATAGTCCGTAATACTCCTCTGAATATTGTAGTATCCGATCATAGAATGCCAGAAATGAATGGTACTGACCTATTGAAGGAAGTATATGAATATAACCCTACTATCCGAAGAATGATCTTGAGTGGATTTATTAAAAGAGATGAATTGAAGGATGCAGTTGAAAGTTTTGGAATCCACGAATTCGTGACAAAACCCTGGGATTTTGATGATCTGATGGAAATATTTAAAAACCTCATTGAGACAGAAGATCCTCAATTAATGCAGTTTTCATAAAATATACCTACCTGGTTTAGGGTAATTTTCATTTTCATATTTGTTTATACTGTTTAAAATGATGTAAAAAGTTGTATATTAGGCTGTTAAAGCCTAACTATTGCGACATTTTACAACGATATTTTTTATTCTTTTTGCTGTCTTAAATGTTGCTGCTCAACCCGGATTTATAATTGAAACAGGAGATGAGGTTCTCGACCCAAATGGAGACGGATACATTTCACAGTTTAGTACCGGCTTTTCCGATGACGGATATGATGTAGATGAGTTTGAAATCAAAATGTTTGGAATTCCTATTTCAGGAAGTGGAGAGGCTGAAGGAGATATTATTGATTTCTTAGATTGCGGAGTTGTTGACATGGTATTGGATACGGCTGGATTTTCAGCCTATGCTGCCTATGATGAAAATCAGAATTTGATATTTAGGTTTAGGATGGCTGATGATCAGTTTAGTCTTCAGTCGTATTCTATATTAGTAGATATTGATCAAAGAGTTGGTCCGGATGACCCAAACAGTGTTGGAGGAAATCCCGGATTTGAAATACTTATTTTGCTTAGAAGAGGTTTTAGAGTAGCTATTTATGATATAGATGGAGTTACAACTTCATTTACTCCGCTAGAAACATATCCCGCATCTACGCATGAACAGAGATCTATTGCCGGATCTGAAAATTGTGGAGGACCAGACTACCTTGTCGATTTTTATATTCCTTTTTCTGACCTTGAATCCAACTTTGGTATCAATGAAAATACAGATCTTAAATTTCTCGCAGCTATAAATGTTTATGCTCTTGGTCTTTTTAATGGAATAATAAGTGACATTGGGGGGGTTGATGATTCTGAATATAATGGATGCATAGAATGTGCTGTACTCGATCTGGCTGAGTCACAATGTTCGTCAGGCGTATCCAATCTCTGTGAAGATTGTGAAGGGTTTCCTGCTGGCCCATCTAACCCACCTGCGATTGATAAACCTGTTTCAGAAGGTAGTTTTCAGGTAAGTGGAAAAGCTGATATTGGTTCAAGTATTTTTATTGAAATCTATGATGATGCGGACCAATTATATGTGCAGGATACAGTTCTTGTAGATCAGGACAGTATTTGGGTTTCAAATTCTTTTTCTCCATCACTTTCATTGGGAGATAGTATCGTTGTATTTGCAGCTACCCCAGGCAGATGTAATTCAGGAATAAGCATTATAGGAACCAACTACACTCTTGTAACACCAAATCAACCGCCTATCGTCGCAGGAAATGGCAATACCTATCAATACATAGAAAACGCTTCTCCAATTTCAATAGATACTTCTGTTCAGATAATAGATGATTTTACTTTTCTTGAGTCACTCATTGTAAGAATCAACGGTAATTATCGAAATGATCAGGATACGCTTATATTGGATACTTCGACAAGTCTAAATTTATCCTGGGATGATAATTTGGGTAGGTTGACGATTTCTGGAACTGAAATGATTTCGGAATATGAAAATCTCTTAAAGGAAATCAAATATTTCAATAAACTTGATACACCCAATACTGCAGTCAGGTCAATTTCTATTTCAGTAAATGATGGTGAATTTTCAAGTACAAACTATGAAAAAGATATAATTATTAGAGCTGTCAATGATACTCCTTATTTCTATGATCTGGATGAATTGATTCAGCTGGACACAGCTAGAATTCAGGCAGATGAAGATGATTCTACAACTTTTTGTTTGAATGTATTCGATATTGAAAATGATGATTTCTTTGTGTCAATTGATAGTGGAGCCAGCTCATTGGGTTTCTTGACGATAGATGTACTGCAGAATTGCTATGATTATATTTCAAAAGAAGATGAAAATGGTCTGGATTACTTTTTTTTAACTGTTTGCGATAAAATTGACTCTTCAATTTGCTCTTCTACAGTTTTGGAAATGGAAGTGGCAGAAGTTAATGACCCACCTGTAATTACACAATTTGGAAACCCTCAGGATACCTTAAAATACAGTACAATTTTAAATACTCAGATAAATATTTGTGTAGTAGCGACGGATATTGAAAACGATGATTATTCTATTTCAAGCATTGATAACCCAGGTTCCATAGGAAGCGTTTCGAATATCATAGATAAGTGTTTTGACTTTACGCCAAATTTGAACCAACTAGGTATAGAGTTTTTTGAACTAATCATTTGTGATGACGCGATTGATTCAAAATGTGATACAGTGATTGTTGAAGTCGCAGTTGAATCTGTTAATGACCCTCCTCAATTACTCGATAATAACGATATAGATGAAGACACTTTATATTTTACCATTCGTGCTGATAGTATATTGAATTATTGCCTAAATGTTACAGATCCTAATCCTGCTGATAATGTGGCTATAAGTAGTTTACTTTCATCAGATATAGGTGGAGTGTCGAGTTTTGATGATTTATGTATAACCTATGATCCTGAAGTAACCTACATAGGAAAAGATACCATTAGGGCTTTTGTTTCTGATAATGGAATCCCGGTATTATCGGATTCTATGGTTTTAATTATTGATATTTTAAAGCCAATAAATAGAAAACCTGCAGTTGTTATAGATGATGAAATAATTGATACAGTACGATATACAATAGCATCAGATAGTACATTAGCTCAATGTCTTCAGTTATTTGATGAGAATGGTGATGGTATTTCTCTTGATTCAAATCCGTTTACGGTAGAGGAAGGAAATGGAATATTTGATGTAGAAATAAATACTGAACTATGTTTTTCATTTAGCGAAGATGCTTTTCCGGATGATAGATTCATAGCAACAATAAATTTTTGTGATGATAATACAGATCCATTATGTAATGAATTAGTCATCATTATAAATATCAATCAACCTCCTGTAATTGTTGATCCCACACCACCTGGAACTGATTCATTGTATTTTGAGATTAATGAGGGAGAAATGCTTGATTCCTGTATTTTGATTTCTGATTTGAACAATGACGAGTTAAGAGTTATTTCAACTACACTGGTCAGCGGTCAGGGCAATGTAAACACATCCATCAATAATGTTGAGAGTACACTTTGTGTAGAATATGATCCAGTCGCCTTTTTTGGAGAAACTTATTATTTACTAGAGGTTTGTGATCAATCTGAAACTAGTGCCTGTGGGATTTTCAAATTAGTAATTAATGTACTTCCGGTAAATGAACCACCCACTATTGACAATCCGATACCGGTCAATGATACCATACGATATTTTATAACGGAAGAAGAAATTGCATCAGGCTGCCTGACGGTGAGTGACCTCGGAGGCGATAATATTTCCATTGACGAATCGACATTGGTGGAGGGAAATGGAAGTTTTGTGATTACGGATGCTTCAAATTTCTGTTTTGAGTTTATTCCTGAAAGTACCAATCCTGATACATTATCTGTTGCAAGAATCAATCTATGTGATGATGGACTACCTGCATCTTTATGCACAGAAGTCTTTTTGGCCTTTCATGTAAATATAAAGCCAACGCCAGATGATCCGGCAGTTATCAATGATACAGTTCGGTATAACATTACCTCGGATAGTACGCTTGCACAATGCATCACACTGACGGATGAAAACGGAGATGGACTGGAGCTCCCTGTGGATGCAGTAACAGTCGAATCGGGTGATGGTGATTTTGTTGTTAATTTAACAGGAGATCTGTGTTTCACTTTTACCGAAGATGATAATCCAGATGAGGAGTTTGTGGCCGTTGTAGAGTACTGTGATGTCAATGATAATAGTCTATGCAATGAGTTGACCATAATAATTGACATCAATCAACCTCCAATTATCATTGAACCTGGTGCGCAAAGTCAGGATTCAATCTACTTTGAGATAGATGAGGGAGTTTTGCTTGATTCCTGCATTTCTTTGGCAGATCTGAATAATGATGATCTGGTGGTATCAGATGTAAACCTGGTTACTGGAGGAGGCAATCTGACACCAAATATTGATAATGTAAATGATGAGCTGTGTATTTCATTTGATTCGGGTACTTTTATAGGTACCACAGAATACGAAATAGAAGTATGTGATCAGGAAGTGCCCGAGGCATGTAATGTGTTTTCGATAGTGATTGAAACTAACCCTGTCAATGAACCTCCCACTATCGACAATCCAATACCGGTCAATGATACCATACGATATTTTATAACGGAAGAAGAAATTGCATCAGGCTGTCTGACGGTAAGTGACCTGGGTGGCGATAATATTTCCATTGACGAATCGTCATTGGTGGAAGGAAATGGAAGTTTTGTGATTACGGATGCTTCAAACTTCTGCTTTGAGTTTACTCCTGAAAATACTGATCCAAATACTTTATCTGTTGCAAGAATCAATCTATGTGATGATGGACTGCCGGCATCTTTATGTACAGAAGTCTTTTTAGAATTTAATGTTGACAGAAAACCAATTGTACTGGATGAATTTGATGTAGAAATAGATTCAATATATATAACCGTTCAGGAAGGAAGTGTAGCTGATAGTTGTTTACAGGTAATTGATTTGAATGTAAATGATGATGTTGTAATTAGTAATGTATCCGGACCGAACAGCAATGGGGTTATTGATGTGGAAATTATTAACTCTGATCAGCTTTGCATCAATTTTGTTCCTAATGGCTCTGGTTTTGGAGAAGAGGAATATGAAATCATTATATGTGATAGCAATAATCCTGATTTATGTACTTCAATTGAAGTATTCATTAATACAGGAGAACAAAATGACCCACCTGATGTAGCAGACGAAGAATTTAATGTACTGGACACAATTTTCTTTGAAATTACAGCCGATAGTCTGCTTGCTCAGTGTGCTAAAATTTTTGATGAAAATGGCGACCTGGTAAGCATCTCAGGTATAGAAATAATCGAGGGCTCAGGTGATTTTTCAGCTGAGATTCTGACTGATTTATGTATACAATACAGTACCGGTGATGTGGTTGAGGACCAGGTAATAGTAGATATTGAATTATGTGATTTAAACCCGATTCCTTTATGTGAA
>CAYTFO010000060.1:0-18847 GCA_964437135.1 uncultured Roseivirgaceae bacterium
GGGTAAGAAAGGCATTGGGAGCCACGCCAACTAAAATACGACAACAATTTCTCATTGAAGCACTTGTAATCTGCCAAATGGGAGGATTTGGTGGAATTATTTTGGGAATACTGGTTGGAAATGGGATTTCAAGTTTAATAGGTCTGGGGACATTTATTGTTCCCTGGATTTGGATACTTTTTGGGTTTGCAGTTGGGATGGTTGTAGGACTTATTTCAGGATATATTCCTGCTTTCAAAGCTGCAAGGATGGACCCTATTGAATCACTAAGATTTGAGTAAATGGATTTGACAGCCAGAATCAGGGAAACGATTCGAGATGTGAAGAATTTCCCTAAACAGGGTATTATCTTCAAAGATATAACTCCTGTTTTAGCCAATCCAGACCTTTCCAGGGAGTTAAGCTATGCCTTAGCAGAAAAATGGACGCATACAAAACCTGATGGGATCATTGGGATTGAGTCCAGAGGGTTCATCTATGGAATGCAAATGGCTCAGTTGTTATCCGTGCCATTTATACCAGTTCGAAAGGCAGGCAAGCTCCCTTTTCAGACCATTCGACATAGTTATGAATTGGAATATGGTTCTGCCGAGATTGAGATCCATGTAGATGCTATAAAGGAAGGGGATAAAATCCTAATACATGATGATCTCCTCGCAACAGGAGGCACTGCTGAAGCTGCTGCGACTCTCGTAAGTAAAATGGGAGGAGAAGTACTCGGATATTCATTTCTGATTGAACTTGACGCACTTAAAGGCCGCGACAGCCTGTTGAAATACGCAGATGAGATTCACTCCTTAATCCATTATTAATACTTTGTTAGCAATCAGCATAATTATAATTCAAACACTAGTTTACCGATCGAATCTATGTTAGTAGAAGAATTTTGATTGTTCACCCAAATAGATCTAGGCTAGAATAGAAAAAGAATCCTTTGTGTTCCTTCGTGTCTTCTTTGAGTTACTTTGTGTTAAAGCTGAAAAAAGCAAATCATTAGCAATCCATCCATAGATTACATAATTGCTATATTTTTCTTTTAAAACCAGTAACTAGTACACCAGCAACCAGCACACCAGAAAATCACTCCGTATACTTCTCAACCATCACTTCCTTTACCCTGCCCAGTGCATCGAAGCGGATCGATAGGACCTGATCGTTATTACAGTCCAGATTATAGTAGAAAAACTTTTGATTCCGATTGAATAATCTATGTCTCGATGGGTTGCCCAGTAACGACTTTATCTCATTCTGATTTTTTGTTAGTAGGGGATCACCATTTTGTGAAGTAAGCCTGAAAGCATTCTCTTTCCGATAGTTATCACATTCCTCCAGGGATTTTTCCCAGGAATCTGAATCAAATCCCTCAATTTCCGGTGCCATATAGCACCCACTTACTATCAATAATAGAAAGACTATTTTTTTCAACATACAGCCATAATCACATTTCAGGCTTCAAAGTTTTCTAATTCATCTATATTTTTCTGCAATTGCTTCAAATATTTTCCAAATGCAACCTTATTCATCCATTTGGCCAATAAATGGGCGAGGGGAGTAATCACAATCATCGCAATAACTAAGGCTATCCAGTCTGATCTGTCATTCATTATGGGCTCGGAAGGATCTCCTGCTTGTAATCCAATAAAAAATCCGGCAGATAATGAGAAGGGATATAGAATCAAACCGGTTAGCTCTTCATATTTTAGCACCTGCTTTATTCTATGATGGTAGGTTTTCAATCCTTCCAATAGATTTTCACTCATATCTATATTTTTCTTGAGATAAATGAGCTCCTGATACAATAATATCCCTCCAACTATGTACGCAACCAATAATAAAGTCAATAGAATTTGGCTTGTGAGTATGTTTACAAATGGAATACCTACCGTCAGAATGACTGAGAAAAATATACAGAAATAGAATTTCCATCTGACCTGACTTCTTAGCTTAGAAACCTGTCCGTGAGATTTTTCAGAAATTGCCTTTTGGAATTCTTCTTTTTGAATTACGGTGAAATTCTCTGTTTCACCTTTCAGGTCTTGCCATGCTTGTTGTAACTCATCCATTCTCTGTCAATTTTTTGGTGAGCAAATCCTTTATTCTGTGTAGTTTAACCCCAACATTATTTTTACTAAGTCCCATAATATCCGCTATTTCGGGATTGCTGTAGTCTTCCAGATGAAGTGTAATTAACGTTTTATCTATATCACTCAATTTTTTTATTGCCCTTAATAATCGGTCAGCATTGTCACTTCTCAATTCTTTTTCCTCCACTAAATCAATATTCTCAAGACTTGTTTTTTGCTTATTTTTATCTTTTTTACGATATGTGAGGGCGGTGTTCAAAGCAACTCGATACAGCCAGGTTGAAAATGAAGAATTTCCTTTGAAATTATGAACTGACCTCCAGGCCTGGAGCAATATCTCCTGTTTTAGATCTTTTTTATCTTCAGGATCATCGACATACACGTATAGGATTTTATGAATAATCCCTGTATGCTTATTGATCATTTGTAGAAATTCATTCTCTTTCAATGCAATTACGGATTTGAAACCTACTTTTGCCGGGTTAGTAGTAAACAGACTGTTGAAATTACAGTTATCCAATAATATTTATGATAAAAACAGTAAATTTTCTAAGATTCCTATCTATTGTCCTTTTTCTAATTATTCTGGGACTTGTATATGCATTTCTTCCGATTACCGTTCAACTTACCGAAGAAACCAATCAATTGACTGTTCATAAGTCTAGCTTTTTCTACTACACAATCGCATTTTTTCTGGTTGTAAATTTATTTGTTACTCTTATGACTGCCATCCTCAAGCCGTTGTTGATGCGCAAAGGAGGAGATGAATTAACAGCCTGGTTCAATAGCCTTTCTTTTGTCATCAATATCTACTTCACACTGTTAGTTGGATTTGTAGGCGTACTCAATAATCAAACACATGTTTCTATTTCAAGCTATGCTTACCTCAACTATCTGGGACCATTAATACTCGCTTCCTGGATAATTGGATTTTTTTATCTCATTGTTAAGAAAAAACCAACTTCTTAATTTTCAGGTAATTATCTAACAATACGTAAATCAATGCTATAATAGCCTTGATTTTTTTCTATTACACAATCCTATTTTTTTATATAAATTCCCGTTAAAATCGCGATTTCAGGCAAATAACCACTTAAAAACACATGGCAGAAACTACTGTTCAGTATACGGAAGACAGTATAAAATCACTTGACTGGAAAGAACATATTAGGCTCAGGCCGGGTATGTACATTGGAAAACTGGGTGACGGTTCAGCTCACGACGATGGTATCTATGTTTTGGTAAAGGAAGTGATCGATAATAGTATAGATGAACATATGATGGGTTATGGTAAGACCATCAATATTAAAATCACCGATCATCGTGTTGAAGTTCGGGATTATGGAAGAGGCATTCCATTAGGTAAGGTAGTTGATTGCGTTTCCAAAATAAATACAGGTGGTAAATATGATTCCGGGGCTTTTCAAAAATCTGTAGGGTTAAATGGTGTCGGTACGAAGGCCGTCAATGCGCTATCTTCATATTTTAAGGTTCAATCATTTAGAGATGGAGAAACCAAAATAGCAGAGTTTGAGAGAGGTGAAATAACCAGCGATGCTAAAATTGCCAAAACCAATGAAAGAAATGGTACTGTTATCATTTTTGAACCTGATAATACAGTATTTAAAAACTTTCATTTCATACCGGATTACCTGGATGATCTCATCTGGAACTATGCATATTTAAATGCGGGTCTCACTGTAAATCTAAATGGAAAAAAATATCATAGTGAGCGCGGACTTCTGGACTTGCTTGAACGAAAAACAGACGTAGAGGCTCTACGATATCCAATCATTCATTTAAAGGGAAATGATATTGAAGTTGCCTTAACTCACGGGAATCAATACGGTGAAGAATACTATTCCTTCGTGAATGGACAAAATACAACTCAGGGAGGGACACATTTGGCAGCCTTTAGGGAAGCGCTTGTGAAAACTATTCGGGATTTTTATGGCAAAAACTTTGATGCAGCCGATATTAGGGCAAGTATTGTGGGAGCAATTGCAGTTAGGGTCCAGGAACCAGTTTTTGAGAGTCAGACGAAAACGAAGCTGGGTTCTCAGCAGGTAGCTCCGGACGGGCCTACTATGAGGACATTTGTCAACGATTTTCTAAAAACCGAACTGGATAATTTCTTACACAGAAATTCAGAAACTGCAGATGCACTTCAAAAAAGAATCATGCAGTCTGAGCGTGAAAGAAAAGAAATAGCCGGAATTAAGAAACTGGCAAACGAAAGAGCAAAAAAGGCCAATCTTCATAATAAAAAGCTTAGAGACTGCCGTCTTCATTTCAATGATAAGAAAGGGGATGAAGAATTGCAGGAAGAAACAATGATCTTCATTACTGAAGGAGATTCTGCTTCAGGTTCAATTACAAAATCCAGGAATGTGCAGACTCAGGCTGTATTTAGTTTGAGAGGAAAACCATTCAACTGTTATGGACATACCAAGAAAGTTGTATATGAAAATGAGGAATTTAACCTGCTTCAGCATGCATTGAATATTGAAGATGGGCTGGAGGGTTTACGATACAGAAAAATTGTAATTGCGACTGATGCGGATGTAGATGGCATGCATATCAGATTGCTTTTATTAACATATTTTCTTCAGTTTTTCCCAGAATTGGTCCGAAATGGCCATGTTTTTATACTGGATACGCCACTTTTCAGAGTTAGGAATAAAAAAGAGACAATTTATTGCTATGACGAAAAGGAAAAACAGGAAGCGATCAAGAAGCTGGGTGCCAAACCAGAAATCACTCGATTTAAAGGATTAGGAGAGATATCTCCGGATGAATTTGCAGGTTTTATTGGTGAAGACATACGACTCGAGCCTGTAATTCTTCAAAAAGAAACCAAGATTAAAGATCTACTGTCTTTTTACATGGGAAAAAACTCTCCGGACAGACAGCAGTTTATAATTGATAAATTAAGAGTAGAAAAAGATCTAATTGCAGAGGTACCCGAAGCGATAACTGAATAAACAACACAATATGATAAAAAACAAAACAAACCCAACGGCTATGATTAAGTTATTTAACAAGTATTTTATGATACTCATGCTATTGGTATTTTCATTTTCCTGTTCTGAGGATTCAGAAAACACCCCGGATCCTTCACCAGAGATTGAAAGCAGATTAGTAAGTTCAGATTTTCGATTTACGCGTGCAGCAGGTGACATTAGAGGTTTACTCGACGCATCTGGCTTTGATTTAGGAAATGAACAAATTCAATATGATGTACAAATCTATGGAGTGACCTACAACACCAAATATGGAAATCAGGATGTAGTTGCTTCCGGAATGGTGTTTATACCTGAAGAAGCTGATAACCCCGAATTCTTTAGTTTTCAGCATGGAACTGTAGCTTCTGACAATGAAGTACCCACCAACCTGGCAAGTTCAGACATCCAATTATTACTTTACGCAGCATTATCTGCTTCAGGTATGATTGTCGTTGTACCGGACTTCATAGGTTTTGGGGCTTCCAATGACATCATGCACCCATACTACGTAGAACAACCATCTGCAGATGCGGTGTTGGATAACATCAGAGCTGCTGCCGAGTTGGCAATTTCTTCCGATATTGAGTTTTCAGACGATTTATACTTATCTGGTTACAGCCAGGGTGGATATGTTACCATGGCTGCCCATAAAGCATATGAAGAGCAAGGGATGGAGTTTTTTGATCTTAAAGCATCTTTTCCTTCATCAGGTGGATATGAGATTGAAGGAGTAAGGGATTTCTTTTTTGATCAGGTAACCTACGGCAACCCATTTTTCTTGGCGTTTGTTGCTGAAGCGTACAGAACCTATTATAATGAAGCTGACGATTTTTTAAGTCTTTTTTTCCAGGAACCATATGCTACCGATATACCGGATTATTTTACCGGAGAGTTTAGTGGAGGTACCATCAATGGTTTTTTGACTGATAGTATTGCATCTCTTATCAATCCTGAATACTTAACGGATACTGAGAATGCAAAATTTGATGTTGTCAATGACAAAATGAGGGATAACAGCCTTACGGATTGGACACCTTCAATACCGGTTTATATGTATCATGGAAATGCAGATATCACGGTTCCCTATCAGAATTCGATAGATAGCTACAATACCCTGATTTCAAATGGTGCATCGGAAACTGTAGTAACGTTTACAACGCTGGAGGGGGCAACTCATGGAAGTGGTTTTTTCCCATATATAGTTGACGTTGTGGAAGAATTAACAAATCTGAGAGAACAGGCAAATTGAGGAAAGAAAAAACATTAAGTAGTCGATATTACAAGCTCTATAAATATTCAGTCATTGTGCTGATGATTGCCTTTCTGGCATTTTACATCAGTATGAATTTAAGGTCATCAAACAATGTTTACGCTGGAATAGTGATCTCTATTGCTTATGTTTTTTTAGCTGTAAAATACTGGTTTCCAAATGTTTTTAAAGTTCTAAGAAACTTCAAAGAGATTTCTTATGATAATGAGAATCTATACATAAAAGATGAAGGCAGTGACATTATTCTGCCACTCAATAAGATTAGAGATGTAGAATTGGTTTCTCTAGATGGATTGTATGAGTTTAAACTAAATCCTGCCGACAATCTGGGTGAAGCCATTTATGTTAAACCCTCCATGTGGTATCCATTTAATTATCCAAAAGTGGATGCTGAATTGGATCAAATCAGGTATTTAATTAAAAAGGATAAAGAAAAATATTATTTAGAAAATCAATCGAACCAACTTAACAGTATCAATTAGTAAAAATGACCGCGGATTATTCTGAAGAAAACGAAATTCATGACGTACTTCCCGTATCAGGGATGTATGAAAACTGGTTTTTAGACTATGCATCTTATGTAATCCTTGAAAGAGCAGTTCCTGCAATTAATGACGGACTTAAGCCCGTTCAACGTAGGATCTTGCATGCCATGAAGGAGATGGATGATGGCAGATACAATAAGGTTGCCAATATCATCGGAAGTACCATGCAATATCATCCACATGGGGATGCATCTATTTCTGATGCAATTGTCAATATCGGTCAAAAAGATCTGCTAATTGATACACAAGGGAACTGGGGGGATATTCGGACAGGCGATAGTGCAGCTGCAGCACGATATATAGAGGCTCGTTTATCTAAATTTGCACTGGAAGTTGTTTTCAATTCACAAACCACCGACTGGCAACTTTCGTATGATGGAAGAAAGAAGGAACCGGTTACTTTCCCAGTCAAATTTCCTTTATTGCTTGCACAGGGAGTTGAAGGAATCGCTGTTGGATTATCCACGAAGATTTTACCTCATAATTTTGTTGAATTATTGCAGGGATGCATTTCCATTCTGAAAGGTAAAAAAGTAAAGCTTTATCCTGATTTTTTAACAGGTGGAAAAGTGGATGTTTCTGATTATCAGGATGGTAAAAGAGGAGGAAAGATCAGAGTCCGGGCAGCTATTGAAGAATTGGATAGCAAAACACTGGTGATTCGTGACATTCCCTATGGAACCACGACTTCTTCTTTGATCGAATCGATCGTAAAAGCCAATGATAAAGGAAAAATCAAGATCAAGAAAGTTGTTGACAATACAGCTGCAGAAATAGAAATACAGATAAGTTTATCTCCAGGTATTTCGCCGGATATAACTATTGACGCTTTATATGCTTTTACAGACTGCGAAGTGTCAATTTCTCCAAATGCATGTGTAATTGTCGGTGAAAAACCTCGCTTCATTGGAGTTTCAGAAATATTACAGCAATCTGTTGATCAGACTGTCGATTTATTGAAACAGGAGCTAGAGATCCGTAAAAGCGAGTTATTGGAGAAAATACTGTTTTCATCTCTGGAAAAGATCTTTATTGAAAACAGAATATACCGGGATATTGAAGAATGTGAAACCTGGGAAGCGGTTATCGAAACTATTGATAAGGGTCTCGATCCATTTAAACCTCAATTTTATCGTGAAATAACCAAAGATGATATAGTCAGACTGACAGAGATAAAAATTAAACGAATTTCTAAATTCGATTCTTTCAAAGCTGATGAGTTGATGAGGAAGCTGGAGGAAGAGTTGGCACAAACAGAGCATTACCTCAATAATCTGATTGAATACTCTATAAACTATTACCAGAATCTTCTGGACAAATACGGTAAAGGCAGAGAAAGAAAAACAGAGATCACAAATTTTGATACGATCTCGGCTAATGTTGTAGCAGCCAATAATGCCAAATTGTATGTAAACAGACAGGACGGTTTTATCGGAACGGGACTGAAAAAAGATGAATTCATCACAGAATGTTCTGACATAGATGACATTATCGTCTTCAGAAAAGATGGAGTTTGTCTGGTTACCAGAATTCAGGATAAAGTCTTCGTAGGTAAGGATATTTTGTATGCCGGAGTCTTTAAAAAAGGCGATGAAAGGATGGTTTACAACCTGATCTATGTTGATGGCAAAACGGGCAGGTCAATGGTAAAACGTTTTCAGGTGCTTGCTGTCACCCGTGATAAGGAGTATGACCTTACTAAAGGTACAAAAGGATCCAAAGTGCTTTACTTTACTGCAAATCCAAATGGAGAAGCTGAAATTGTAACTGTTTATCTGACAGGTGGTAGTAAAGCCCGAAAGAAAGTATTTGATTTCGATTTTTCTGAACTGGA
This sequence comes from uncultured Roseivirgaceae bacterium, assembly GCA_964437135.1. Classification (GTDB taxonomy): domain Bacteria; phylum Bacteroidota; class Bacteroidia; order Cytophagales; family Cyclobacteriaceae; genus CAYTFO01. Next base: position 8,739 of record CAYTFO010000060.1, read on the forward strand.
AATAAAAGGAAGAGGTGCCGGAGGAAATATCCTAACCAGGTATCCGGTACGTAAAGTTCAATTTAAGCATGCGGGCGTTAGTACACTGGGTGGTCTCGATATCTGGTATGATGAAGTAGTGGGAAGATTGAATACTGATGAAAGAGGGCAATATCTCGGAAACTTCAAAGCGGAGGATCAGGTAATCGTATTCTATAAAGACGGGAGCTATGAACAGACTTCATTTGAAATAACGAATCGATACGATGCAAATCAGGTCTTGTATATCGCCAGATTTAATCCTGATTTACCAATAGCAGCAGTACATTATGATAGTTCTAATAAAACCTACTATATAAAAAGGTTTCTGATCGAGACTTCCACACCAAACAAGAGGTTTGGATTCATTTCAGAAGCAAAGGGATCTAAATTGGTGTATGTTTCCTGTGCGAAGTCTCAGAAAGTTCAGGTTACTTACAAAGAGAAAAACAAAAAACAGGAAGAGGAGCTGGATCTCAACGAATTGATTGATGTAAAAGGCTGGAAAGCGATTGGTAATAAATTTCCGGTGCAAAATGTGCAGAAAGTAGAATTGATCAAGCAGGAAGAAGCTGAGTCTGAAGAAAACTCAAGCGAGAATATCATTGAAAGCCTAAAGGATACTATCAAGAAAGAGGTAGAGGATGAAGACAAACAACTTGGGCTTTTTGGGGGAGGTGAGAAAGAGGATTGATCCATGACTGTTCAGGAACAAACTGAACTATTAAGGGAATATGTCTCAGAACATAAGCAGGATTTGATTGAGCGAATTCTTGTGAAAAGAACCTGTTTTTTGACAGTGGTTATGGAAGATACCTATGTTCCTCAAAACTCAAGTGCTGTTATCAGAACCTGTGAGTGTCTTGGGATTCAGGATGTTTATTTTATAGAAAAAAAACGTGAAGTAAATTCATATAAAGATGTTTTGGTAGGTTCAGAGAAGTGGATCTCCACTCATTTTTTCAGAGAAAAAGAGGGAAAGAGTATTTTAGATTGTTTTGATCATTTGAGAGCGAAAGGATATAGTATACTTGCTACAACCCCGGATGAAAATGCAGTAACGGAAGACTCAATAGAATTTGACAAAAAAACTGCATTTGTTTTTGGTTCTGAACAATATGGGATTTCAGACGAAGTTAAGAAAGAAGCGGATCAGTTGATAAAGATCCCCATTTATGGCTTTACAGATAGTTTTAATTTATCAGTAAGTGCCGGAGTACTATTACACAATTTCATGAAGAAAAGCAGGGAAGCTAAAATTAATGGATTCGGATTAACAAATGAAGAAAAGGAGTTTATCCGTTTGGAGTGGTATAAAAACGCGGTAAAGTCGTCAGATTTGATTATTCAAAGAGCTATTCATGGTAAAGGCGATTAAAATAGTAACTATCACTGTTTCGATTCTTGCCTTTTTTATACTGGGCACTAACATCTGGATCGTTTATTCTACGGAATCAAGAGTTCTAAATGACTTAAACAACGTTCCTGAAAATCGGGTAGCTATTGTTTTGGGTACCAGCAAACGAACAACTTCCGGGGACTCTAATCAATACTTTAATAATCGAATAAATACAGCGGTAGAATTATACGAAAACGGTAAAGTAAGTCATATTCTGGTAAGCGGAGATAATCAAACCAAATATTACAATGAACCCCAGGATATGTATTTGGCTTTAAAAAAACAGGGGATTCCAGATTCAGTTATAACCCTTGATTTTGCAGGATTTAGGACGTTGGACTCTGTTGTACGTTGCATTGAAGTATTTGGTCAGAATGATTTTACTATTGTTAGTCAGGAATTTCATGGCTATCGGGCCTTATTTATAGCAGATTATTATGATGCAAACTCGGTGGTTTATTCAGCTCCAAATCCCAATGGAATAAGTGAAAGAGTGAGTATTCGTGAAATTCTTGCCCGATCTTTAGCTGTCATAGATTTGTATGTTATCAATAAGAAGCCTAAATTTTTGGGAGAAAAAATAGATCTCTCTAAAAATGATACTGATAATTAAACGGTTTTTCCTCTTTTTACTCTCGCTTTTGCTCTTTGTAGTTGTTTTTTTTCTGTACAGCTCAAGTTCTGCATATAACCCTGCAGATTATTACCAGGTAAAAGAATATAATATAATTGAAAACCGAGTTGATCGTGATACATTCAAAATAATGACTTTTAATATTGGTTATCTATCGGGGATGACAAATAATCTAGCTGAGCAAAGGGAAGAAAAATTTTTTAATGAAAATTTGAATACAGCTGTACGTGTATTAAATATTGAATCACCCGATGTGATTGGTTTTCAGGAGATTGACTATAATTCTGCTCGGTCTTTTTGGGTAAATCAGATGGATGAAATAGCTACTAAATGTAAGTATCCGTACGGTTATCAATCTGTAAACTGGGATAAGAGATATGTTCCGTTCCCATACTGGCCAATTCGCCATCATTTCGGTCAAATACTTTCAGGTCAAAGTATTCTTTCTGATTTTCCGATAGAACAAACAGAGACCTTTGTATTGGATAAACCGGGGAGCAGATCTTCTATCACTAATGCATTTTATATCGATCGATTAGTGCAAAAAGCTGTTTTAAACCTTGATTCAGGACAATTAATGATTCTTAACCTTCATTTAGAGGCATTTGATCAGGAAACCAGAGTTGCACAGGCCAAGGTTGTCAGGAAAATGTATGATTCTCTTTCAACGGAAATGCCGGTATTATTGATTGGGGATTTTAATAGTACAGTTCCGGGAGGACCTTATTTAAGTGAGGCAATAGAGATTATTATGGGCTCTGATGATATTGAATCGGCAGTAAGGCTGGAACAGTATAATTCCAATCCGGAGCAATACTTTACGTTCAGCAGTGGTACACCTGAATATATGATTGACTTCATTTTCTACAATCCATCAAGAATTGAAAAAATATCCAGCAGGGTAGTCAGTGAGATGGGAGAGGCGAGTGATCATCTTCCGGTAGTGATGGAGTTTTTGGTGAAGAAGTGAACTAGCCAGCCCGATGAGGAACGAGGCGGGGGAAATAGCTTGCCCGGCTGAAGTATTAAGTCCCGCCTTCCTACCGTCATCGGGTAAACGGGCTTGCATGGCGATCGGAGGGAGTCGGGGGAAATAGGGAAATAGAATTTTGGGAAATAGTGAGTTGGAGGATTAGAAAATTAGAATATTAGATAATTAGAGAGTTTTCGGGTTTCATCCTGACATTGATCGTCAGGAGGGAAATAGACTCCGTGAGCCTTTGAGTCTTCTTTGAGTACTTTCGTGTTACAACTGGAAACAGCCCAACATTAATTAGCCGCTTAATATTTACTATTCCGGTCCAACTTTGCCATAAAACCAGAAACTAGAAAACCAGTACACTGCTCTTACACCAGAGATTCTCACGTCGGTTTTAACTGATCTGCAATATGAACAACTAAAATCCAACCTCCTCAGAATGACGCTAGTATTACTGGTAGCATACCAGTACACCATTACCGCTCACACCACAATAAATCTTATTTGTCACATCGTATCACCACACATTCAGGAAGTTTTACTATTTTCGCCCAAACCTATAGGATATCAATTCAGATACTATGATTAAAGAATTTGAAAAACTAAGAGAAGACGAAATTCAGGTGCTTTTAGATGCTCCAGTTTATGTTTCAATATTGATTGCAGGTGCGGATGGAAATATTGATAAATCAGAGAGAAAAGAAGCAATAGGCGTTGCCAGAGCCAAACAAAGTAGAGCCAGAGAACAACTGGTTGATTTCTACAAAGTGATTAGCGAAAAATTTGAGAGCAGATTCAATGAATTAATTGATTCTCTTCCGGATGATACAGAAGAAAGAAATAAAGCAATTACTATGGAATTGAGAAAGCTAAATTTTATTCTTCCAAAAATTGAAAAAAACTGGTCAATTAAATTCTATGCCAGCCTAAAAGATCTAGGCAAAAAGATTGCAGAGGCATCAGGTGGTGTATTAGGTTATCTTTCTGTTTCTTATGAAGAGGCAAAATTCATGGAATTGAAAATGATTAATGACCCTGAAAAATAAACAATACGATTTTTTATTGAAGCCACTTCTTAAAATTAGGGAGTGGCTTTTGTATTTTTAGGGCAAATGAGTTTAAAATACCGGAATATCATTCCCCCGCTACGACTGCTTTTTTTAATGTGGCTGGTATTCTATGCTGAACAATATTTCAAAGTTGATTTTTCATTTTTAGGAATACTTCCAAGGAACCTTTACGGATTGATTGGTATCGCAACCGCTCCGCTGATCCATGGTAACCTAACACATCTTCTTTCCAATTCACTACCCATGGTCACCCTTGGGATGGCCTTGTTTTTTTTCTATCCCAAAATAGCCCAGCTGGTCTTTTTTCTATGTTATTTCTTACCCGGAATTCTCGTATGGATCTTTGCCCGACCATTTTATCATATTGGTGCAAGTGGGTTTGTGTATGCAATAGCTTTTTTTCTTATTTCCCTAGGTTTTTTTAGACAGGATAATAAATCAGTGATGATTTCTATAGTAGTAATGCTGATCTATGGAAGTTTGATTTTCAATCTTAATATGCTCAGCCCACACCTTAGCTGGGAATCCCATGTTTTTGGAGCTGTTGTTGGGGTAGGTACAGCCTTGAGCGTAAAACGAAATCTTAAGGTGAAGAAGGGTTGAAACAGGACAAAGCACGGGTTACAAATGCGCGCTGATTTTGTGTTAAAAACGCGCGCTAGTATTGTTACAAACGCACGTTAGTTTCTAGTATTTGCACTGATGAAAAACGCCGCTCCGGCCATTGCTGAATCCTTCATAAAACTGGCAAAACCGGCCTGACTTCCGTCCAACATTGCAGGGAGATGAATCAATACTGCAAAGAGAATGAGCATTATGCCCAGTAACAAAGTAGCCAAACGTGTTTTTTTGTTGATAATGATGGAAATAGCTGCCAGAATCAATGCAATTCCTGTGAGATAAACCCAAACTTCAGGAAATGGAAACATAGAAGGAACCATTCCCTTCATACTTCCGGCGTTTGTTAAATGACCGAACCCGAATACCGATAACGGTACAGAATAGATGATCTTACCTATAAATCCAAGTGGTTTCATACTCAATAGCTCTTAGTTAAAAGCAATCTAATGATTTTACGTTGCACTTCAAATTATACCGTAAGGCAAAATTTAAATGAGTTTCTCTATTTTTTCTGAAATCAATCTGATGATCAATTCCGGGTCAGTTGCTCCTTTTAAACTCTCAATTTTGAAGAAAGTATCATCTCCATAGTTTATGTATAAACCTTTCTTTCCCGGTTTATCAAGACCTGTACTGTCTTTATCAAATTCCAGATTCTCAAGAAACCCCAGGATCTCAGTTAAGTTTTTCCACTTTAACTTCTTATTATTAATCTCCAGATCGCGTTTATAAAATGAAGCTTCGATGAAAATGGCAGGCTTTTCGGGCTGTTTTGCATTTATCAATGAAACTGAAAGGGGTTGTTCTTTATTTGAGACTTCATAAATAGCCTGTATGATTTCCTGAAGTCTGTATTCAGCGTATTCGGTATCGATTACAAACCCGTTTTTATCCTCCGACTCCAAGTGGAGATAATTTTGATTATCAGGCTGTTCATCATCTGTCTCAAGTGAAATAATAAAATCTACCAATTCCTTCTTCCAGCTGCTATCGAATTTCCCTGTCCAATCGAAATAATCATCAATTTCAGCTCCTTCTTCAGCAAGCATTTCCGGAGAAAAATCCCCCCTTTCCAGGTACTCTATTTTAAAATCAACAAGTATTTCTTCTGATTTTATATCAAAACTCAATACATAAGCATACGCAAATGGTGGAGGTAAAAAATTTGTCTGAAATGAAAAAGTGTATTTCATAGGGTTATTTTTTGTCGGGTTGCAAATCTGTCAATTTTCCCGCCGTTTGTTTTTACAATCTCGTCAATAAAAATGATTTTACCTGGTTTAAAGTATTTTGATGATAGTTTTTCGGGGTCTAACTCAATTTTTTTAGGTTCACCTTCCACAATCAGAATCAGTTTTTCTCCCAATTCATCATCTGGAATTGAACTCACTATAAATTTTTCAGAAGGTATCATTTGATGAATTTGTTCTTCAACCATCTCCGGGTTGATTTTGATACCACCTGAATTGATGATAAAATCACTTCGCCCCAGCCATTTAAATCCCTCATTTTCAATCTCAACGATGTCATGGGTTTCCAGCCACGTTCGATCCGTCAATATGCCTTTTATCATTAACTCATTTTGATCGTTAGTTTTGAATAAAGTATCACCGATAGGGCGGTAGTTACCAAAACCAATTTTTCGTAGAGCAACATGAGAAGCCGTCTCAGTCATACCATATGTGTGGTAGATGTTGGTGCTATCAGTATACTTCAGGAGTTTTTCTTCAGTTGATTTATTTAAAGGCCCACCACCAATAAGAATATTCCTAAATTTTGAAATCTTATCCGGATATTCATGAATCAATTTCTCAACCTGAAAAGGTACCAGTGAGACCAATTCATATTCTTCATTTATTTCACTAAAATCTCGTCCCGGCTCCATCACTTCCGGATTCAAATTGGAAATCAAACTGCGCACTATTACCATTGCCCCTCCGATTTTTTCCGGTGGAATGATCAGTAAAGATTTACCTTCTATTTTTCTCAATCCTAAAAAACTAAGGGTTTGTTCGGCACTATAAACTAACTTTGATCTACTAAGTCGAACAGGTTTAGGCGTACCGGTTGAGCCAGAAGTATGAAAATCATAAGAGTTTTCATTATTTTGCCATTTTTTGATGAAACTCAGAGTGAAACCCAGCGTATCCCTGTTTTCGTTATACTCATATTCACCACTGGTTATTTCAGGGAGTGTTATGTGTTTTTTATTTGAAATGAGATAATCCATATTGAATTGTCGAACGAAGAAAGTTTACTGGTAAAGAGAATTATTAACAAAGATAAACGAGCATTTGAGATCGTTTATAATCAATATTTTGGAGTGTTGGTTTCGTACGCTTACAGGTTTATGGATACAGTAGAAGAATCGGAAGAGATTGTTCAGGAAGTTTTCGTGAAGTTTTGGGATAAATGCGATACACTCGCAGAGGACTCCTCTCTGAAAAGTTATTTGTATAGATCTGTTCATAATACCTGCCTTAACCTGATCAAACATGGAAAGGTGAAAGATGTTTACAAAGACTATGTGATCAATTTTATGGAAAATTCTGAAACTATAGTCTTTGATGAAAATTTTGAAAATGATGTAATGGATAGAATTCTTCGTGAAGTTGATAATCTACCCCCACGTTGCAGTGAAATATTTAAATTAAGTAGGTTTGAAGGGCTTAAATATCAGGAGATTGCAGATCACATGGAGATATCAGTGAAAACTGTTGAGGTGCAAATGGGAAAAGCCCTTCGTGTTTTGCGTGAATCACTTAAAGACTTTAGAAGGTTTTGAAAGGTTTAAGTATACTTTTCATTTCAGTATTTTTATTAACATTTTCTGTTTTAGCTCAAAACACTGATAGATTTTCTATTCAGGCAGTTGATCTAAACTTACCCCAGATTTTAGATAGTATCACAGAAAAAACCGGCTATTTCTTTTCATACAATAGCCAAATTCTACCAAGGGGAAGCAAATACACACTTACAAGAGACAATGTAACACTCAAGAGTTATCTCGATGAATTGCTGGTAGGTACCGGAATCATCTATGCTTTCTACGAGGACCAAATCATCCTTAAGCGAGACCCAGAAGTACTGGAAATCAATGAGAATCAAAGTTTTGCACTGGAAGGTATAGTAACAGATAAAAATACCGGTGAAGGTTTGATTGGAGTGAATGTGTATTTAAATGGAACGACTCTGGGGGGAGTAACCGATAGAAATGGTTATTACTACTTTGAAAATATACCGGTAGGGGGCTATCAGATTGTTTTCAGCTATGTTGGGTATGAAAAGGTGATTTATGATTTCAACGTTGATCGAACAGGAAAAATGGTGATCAATAGTATTATGGAAGAAGACCTTCTCCAATTGCAAGCGGTTACAATAAACAGTGATACAACTATCGGTAATGAATACGAAGAACCACTTTTTAATCAATTTAAAACTGAGTTATTAGGGAATACGCTTAATAGCAGGGAGTGTTTTATTATGAATCGAGATGATCTCATTTTTGACTATGTTCCGGATAGCATTATCCTAAGAGCCTATTCAAATCAGCCCCTGGCTATTGAAAACAGGGCGCTCGGATATGTGATTTATTATGATATTGAGCTGTTTGAGTCACTTCCCGAAAAAATACGAACAATTGGAAATATCCAATTTTCAGAGATGGAACCCGATAATCGCAGGGAAAAGAAAAGCTGGAAGAGAAGCAGAGAGAAAGCTTACAATGGATCATTACAGCATTTTTTACAGTCTCTTATCGATGGAAATTATCTCGAAGAAGGGTTTAGAATGTACAAAGTAGAGGGTGTCAATAATTTGACAGAAGACGAGCTCGAACCTTTGAGTAGGCTGGATGTGATGCGGGAAACGGATGAACCTTTGATGTTTGAACTGTTTTACCAGGATTTTATTTATGTCAAATACATTAATGACATAGAAAGCAATGATTATTTGATGGAGTTGGATCGTAAAATTTTCAATTCCCCGGAATTTGATTTGCAGGCATTTTTGTTTGCTTCGAACAAGAGACCGGTAAATCAAAGATCAGTTTTGAAACTTTCTGAAGATTTTGTTAAAGTTGATATTAACGGTCACATTATCAAGCCTTTAAGTGTAGTTACCTATGGGTATTGGAGTTGGGAAAAACTGGCGGATATGGTGCCAATTGATTATTTTAAAATTAAAAAGAATTAGATTAGGGGTATAAACCCTGTAGTTGTTATAAGTTCAGTAATATAGACAGCAATGGATGAAAAACTAGCAAAGTATTTTGCGGGTGAATTAACGGAAGAAGAGTGTATAGAAGTCATTAACTGGCGAAAAGAGTCAGAAGAAAACGCACAAACATTTTACGAATACAAGCAAATCTTGGCCGAAAGCAAGAATTTTGAGCCAAAAAAATCAATACCGGAACTACTTCCGGATGAAAAAGAGGAAACAAAGGTTATTCCACTTTGGAGTAAAAACTGGTTTAAATATGCAGCCAGCATAGTCGTGATTTTCACACTAGCATTTTTTACTTATCAATCTTTGACGCCTGAGGTAGATCCCACCGGTATGACCAGCTATGTAAAACTGGATGATGGGAGTAAGATTACCCTTTATAAAGATGCCGAAATCTTAAATGTTGATATCAATAAGGAAAACAGAGTTGTTGAGATACAGGGTAAAATGTATTTTGATATAAAAAGAGACGAGGACAGACCCTTTATTATTTATACTAATCAGGCGATGATTGAGGTGCTGGGAACTTCATTTGTCGTAGATGCTCTTAAGGAGAATACTACGGAAGTAATCGTTGAGAGTGGATTGGTTGCATTTTCGCAAAACCCAAAGACTTATAAAAGGAAAGTGACCAAAGTAAATCTTACCAAAGGAGAAAAAGGAACTATATCGCCCAAAGCAAAAGGTATTATCAAACAAAATAACAGAAATGTAAACTACCTGGCCTGGAAGGATAAGTTGATAACTTTCAAGCAGGATAAATTATATGAAGCTGCAGAGGTGATCGAAGAGGTGTATGGGTATGAAGTGCAATTCAAAAATTCATCCATTCAGAGATGTTCTTTAACAGCAAAATACAATAAAAAATCACCAGAGGAAGTAGCCAAACTAATTTCCAGTACATTCGACTTCACTTATCAGGTCACCCCAGATAAGAAGATTGTATTTAACGGTGAAGGGTGTGATTAGTTTGAATAGTGAATTAGGGAAATAGTGAACTGGAGAAATGGGTAATAGTGATTAGAGGTAAGAAGGGAAATAGGTATTAGTGAACTAGGGAAATAGCGAAATAGGGTTGTTCTGTCTAGTCCTAAAAAAGGTTTACACAAAAGTAAACTTATGAGAAGACGAAATGTACGAAGGACATCAGCTCAGATGAAGGTT
>CAYTFO010000061.1:0-15990 GCA_964437135.1 uncultured Roseivirgaceae bacterium
AAAAGTCTCGCAACTAGTTTAAGCTGGCCACTTAAAGGGTTTCTGCGTCCATTTAAGGGATAATTTTCAGGATACTCTACTCTTGTTTCGGAAGCTCGCTCGTATATTTCCTGAAGCCTTTTTATGTAATTTTCTGACTTTTCTTCAAGCCCTAAAATCCAATCCATTTCACGACCATAAGGTGTGCCATTTAAAAAACCGGGAGGTAAACCTCGTGGGTCTATATTTTCATCTGTATAACCTTCCAGTTGTTCTATTAGATTAGCGGTATTTGTTGGGTTATTTCCCAATGCAAGTGCAGTAGGGATTCCTTCATCCTGATGAAATAAAAGCGAAACTTCATTTCCCATCTCAAGGGCTAGCGGGTCCGGCATATCATTATTAGGAAAATCTTCCGGATATTTTAGCGGTGCAAATTCTGAATTTAGATATCTACCCGCCCATCCACTTGTAAAATATTCATCAGAATTACCCCCCATAAACCAAATATCCCTGCCTCTAAAGTGTGAACCATTATTATTTTGATATGACACACCCTGAATGATGTTGGCTATACCGAGATCATACATTCTTTTAAACTCAGTCATATCAGGATGCAAGCCAAGTAATTTATTATCAGGAAGCGTACTGTCCAGTGGGATTATTGTCCTGTTTCCAGATTTATAAGGCAGTGCAATATTGGCTCTACGGTTGTAATAAAGGTCGTAGTTGTCTAGCGGCACAAAAGTATTGATACCATCATTCCCACCATGCATCTGAAGAATAACCAGTACCCGATCATTTTTACTTGCTGCTGATAATCGGGACAAGGGTTTTTGTTCTGCTAGTAAATTCAAGGGAACCCCCTGTAAAACAAAAGATGCTCCACTTCCTGCTGCAATTTTTTTTATAAAATTTCTCCTTCTCATATTACATCAATTGATATTCAGGGGTTTGTAACATTGCATTAAATAAGAATGAAAGTCTTTCCGAAGCAATATCACGACTGTAATTATCATCATCGAATAATGTATTCCATGCTTCTTCTCCGGTTGGTCCCAGACCTTCTTTGAATAAAAACTCCTGATAGAAGAAATTAAGTCGTTCATCAGAAATTTCGCTAACCTCAGATTCATTAAAGTCTAGATTTTGTGATACTGGTAAAAAGTATTCTGCTATTGCAATTATTAGATTGGTTGCATTGGCATAAACTTCCCTCGGAAATGTATTCAATACAAAATCCAGAATATTTACCTTTTCCGGGTCTATAGATGTCGATTCATTAATGAAATTATTAATGAAGTTATATCTGTTTGTAAGATAATTTGTGGTAATCCAGGCCCTGTTGAAAATCGGGAATTGATGGTATGCAGTATATCCTGCTACTTCAAAAGGCTCATAAAAATCCAGACCCATAAGATCTATACTACGACTGAAACTACTCAATAAGTCGTGAAAGCTTTGAGCTTCAGAAATAAAATCAGGTAGTTGATAATTAAAAGATCTGAATGTACCAATTACCAAATCAATTGGAGATTTAATTAAACTTCCGTACAATTCATCACCTGCTGCATCACTACCATCATAAAAATACGTGCTAGTGAAGAACGTTTCTAATACTGGCTGAATTTTGAAATTATTGGAATTGAAAATTTCAGCCATATCTGAAATCACTGAATTCTGTATACTCTCATCAACGCTGTGATAACCAAAAAATCTGTATAGTTTTCGGCAAATGTGAATGGCTGTTTCGTTTTGATTGTAGATCAATCTTAGCAACTGATCTATTTCATACATTATACTTTCTTCAGTAGGCCTTGTACCATTTGTAAGCAAAGGATCTCCATTGATTATTGCATTTTCAAGCCGATTGCTAAACTCTTTTGGTTCATTATCGTGCTGCCCCCCGGCGCTTTTTAAGGTACCGGTAGGAATACCTGTATCTTTATCAATCAATGAAAAGCTTCTATCAATATCAAAACCTGAAAGGACTCTGGCTGCGGCCTGTACATCCTGTTCAGTGAAATACAGATAATCACCATTAGGCAAACCTTTTTTGTCATCCATACCCTCCAGACCTTTTCCTATACTGTAGAGTTCCAACAATTCTCTTGCATAATTTTCATTTGGTCTTCCTTTTACATTTAAATGTCCGTCAAGGAATCTCAACATGGCGTTATCCCTGCTTATTTTTTTTGTTAAGGTAAGGAAGTTTTTCTCTACAGTTCGATCAGGAATATCATTTAAGGGATCACCTGGAATTACAATATCTTCCTTATCATAAGCAAAAAATCTAAATAGTTTATTCTGAAAAAAAAGAGCCTGGCTGCTATTTACTACACTTTTTTTAGTTGTGAAATGTGTGTGGAGAAAATACACCAGCCTTTCTCTTAGAACATAGGAAGGGCGTTTTGTTGCATCATAATATTGACCAGTCATTAGACCAAGCTGCCAATTTGAGAAAAATCGAATTAAATCGCTTTCCTCACTATTCACATCTTCTACAGGACCTGTCTGCAACCAGGTAGTTCCTGTAGCTGGATCAATCGGTTCAGCAGGATCTATTAAATCAGGATCAAATAGCCGTTCTACTGCTTGACTTGGAGTAAGATTAGCAAACTCTTCAATCTCTTCGGAGGAACCAGCAAAACAGGCTCTCCTCAGTAAATGAGCCGCTCTTTTCTTACCAAGAACTTCATTTAACTCTACAAATGGCATACCTAAAATTAATTAATTACCTAAGGAAGGAATAGTGGTCTGTGAATATAGAATAAAAATTAGAAAAGTTCAATTGCATCATAAAATAATTTAAAAAAGCACTCTCAAAAAAATGAGAAGTGCTTTGAATAGATGCCTTACTTTTACTGTCTTAATAGCTAAACTAATCGGACTTATTCACAAATTTTGTAACAATTGTTGCTAAACAGATTGCAAATTCAGAAACATGGATTTTGGACTAAAAAATAAAAGGGTGGTAGTTACAGGATTAGGAGCTCTAACTCCTATAGGAAATTCAGTATCTGAATTTTGGGATAACCTATTAATGGGTAATTCAGGTGCTGAACCTATAACTTATTTTGATGCAAAAAGAGTAAAAACAAAATTTGCCTGTCAGTTAAAAAACTATGACCCATTAAATTATCTGGATAGAAAAGAAATAAGAATAAATGATCCTTATGTACATTATGCCCTGATTTCGGTAGCAGAAGCACTCAAAGATTCAGAAATTGAGTTATCAAAAATATCAGCAGAAAGAATTGGGGTGATTTGGGGTACTGGAAATGGAGGCATATCTTCTTTTGAAGATGCAGTAAAAGAGAACGCTATTATTGAGGGTAGTAAGCAGAGATATAATCCATATTTTATACCGAAAATAATAGTGAACATGGCTGGAGGAGCAATTTCCATAAAATATGGAACAAAGGGAGTCAATTTTACACCTGTATCTGCATGTGCCAGTTCTAATACTGCTTTGATTGAAGCATTCAATTATATAAAACTGGGTCATCAGGACGTAGTCATCGCCGGGGGCTCTGATGCTGCTATAACAGAAGCAGCTATTGCAGGTTTTAATGCCTGCAAAGCACTTTCAGTCAACAATGAAAATTTCAAAAATGCTTCAAGACCATTTGATTCGGAACGGGATGGATTTGTAATGGGAGAGGGTGCTGGCGCTATTATTCTTGAAGATATGGAACATGCTTTAAAAAGAGGGGCGAGAATATATGCAGAAATGATAGGAGGAAGCATGACTTCTGATGCCTATCATATAACTTCAACTCATCCAGAGGGTGAAGGAGCTGTTCGTGCCATTAGAAATACGCTAAACTTCGCTAATGTTAAAGAAAGTGATGTTGACTATATAAATGCTCACGCTACCAGCACGAAAACTGGAGATATCAGTGAAAGTATTGCTATTCAAAAAGTTTTCAATGGATGCAAACCAGCAATCACTGCAACAAAATCTTCAATTGGGCATTTGTTGGGAGCAGCAGGAGCGGTTGAAGCCATTGCTACTATAAAAAGTATTGAGACTTCTACGATATCTCCTATAATTAATACCCAGAATTTAGATAACGATTTTCCATCTGAATTGGAACTCGTCATTCAAAATCCAGAAAAAAGAAAAATAAATGTGGGTATTAGTAATACATTTGGGTTTGGAGGACATAATGCGGTAGTTGCTTTTAAAAACATTTCTATTTGATCAATAAAATATTTAAAAACAAAATATGAACTACCTATCCGTAGAAAACTTAGCTAAAAGCTTTGATGAAAATATCCTTTTTGAAAACCTGACTTTTGGATTAGCGCAAGGTCAAAAAGCAGCTTTAGTGGGAGTGAATGGTAGTGGAAAATCAACATTGCTTAAAATTATTGCAGGGCAGGAGTCTCAGGATAAAGGACAGGTTTCTGTAAGAAAAGATCTTAAAATCTCTTATTTACCACAAAACCCAGAGTTCACCCCTGGATTAACCGTTCTCCAATCAATATTTGATCATGATTCTGAGGAATTGGGGTTAATAAAGGAATATGAGCTTGAATTATTGAGATCTCAACTATATCCGGAAAAGGAAAATCAATTACCCGAGCTGATTGAAAAAATGAATCAATTAAATGTCTGGGAATATGAGCATCAGGTAAAAGAACTTTTAGGCAAATTAGGAATTGAAGACTTTGAAAAAAAAATAGAGCAGTTATCCGGAGGTCAATTGAAAAGAGTGGCAATAGCTCAGTCTCTTGTTATCAAACCAGATTTACTTATCCTGGATGAACCAACCAACCATCTTGATATTGATATTATCGAATGGCTTGAAAGTTATCTCTCATTGCAGAATATGACTTTATTACTGGTCACTCATGATCGCTACTTCCTGGACAAGGTTTCAAATACCATATTAGAAATTTCAAGTGCGGGAGTAAAATCTTATGCTGGAAATTATGGAGAATACTTAAATAAGAAAGAGCAGGAACAAAGTGAATTGAACCAGCAAGTTAGTAAAGCAAAGAACTTGTTTAAGAAAGAACTCGAATGGATAAGGAGACAACCAAAAGCCAGAGGAACTAAAGCTAAATATAGGGTAGATGCATTTGATGATATTAAAAAAACTGCGCATCAAAAAACCACTGAAGATAAGCTAGAGATCAATCTTTCAAACCAGCGTCAGGGAAAGAAAATTTTGGAGCTACATCACTTAGGTTTTTCTTATGATAGCAAAATTATCTTGAAAGACTTTTCTTACACATTTAAAAGAAAAGATCGAATTGGAATTATTGGTAAAAATGGAGCAGGAAAATCAACCCTATTAAATATTATTCTAGGATTAATAAGGCCGAATTCAGGTAAAATTGAAGTAGGCCAAACTACAAATTTCGGATATTACAGTCAGGAGCACTATGAGTTTGATCCAAATCAGAAAGTAATCGACTCAGTTTTAGAAATAGCTGAATTTATCAAACTTGATGATGGTAATCAGATAAGTGCTTCCCAGCTTTTGAATCAGTTTTTATTTCCACCTGCAAAGCAACATCAGCTTATTGCAAAACTAAGTGGTGGAGAAAGAAGGAGGTTGCAACTTTTAAGAACCTTGATTTCAAATCCAAATTTTTTAGTTTTTGACGAACCTACCAATGATTTAGATATTATGACGTTAAATGTTCTGGAAGATTACCTGGCAAATTATTCAGGATGTTTGATGATAGTTTCTCATGATCGATATTTTATGGATCGCTTGGTTGATCATTTATTTGTGATGGAAGGAAGTGGGATAATCAGGGATTTTCCAGGTAATTATACGGATTTCAGATCTTCAGCTATTTTCAAATCAACTGATGATTTAAAAAATGAGTCTAAGGATAAAGCTGAGGGTAAGCAAAAATCTAAGTCTAAAGAGGTTCAAAATAAGCTTTCTTATAATGAAAAGAGGGAATTTGAAGAGTTGACTAATGATTTACCAAAACTTGAATTGACAAAGACAAAACTTGAGAATGAACTGAATTCATTGACTGATTTTGAAGAATTAAATAAAGTGTCGCTAAAACTTAAAGAATTAAGTCAGGAAATTGATGAAAAGGAAATGAGGTGGCTGGAGCTATCCGAAAGAAATGAAAAATAATGATAAATAGAATATTAAGTATCATAAACAAATCTCTGAATGTTTTTAGGAGTTCATATAAAGTAAATGCGATTACTTATGTTGTAATTCCGGGGATCCCTGTTAATAAAAATGAAAATATTCATGAATTTAAAAAAGGGGAGTACAAAGAAGCCAGAAGTTTTTATGAAAGTGTTGTTAAAAGGACAGAGGAGCTAGGCTTTTCGCCTGCTGAAATTCAATTTATAAAAGGGAAAAAAAAGGTCATTGATAAAAAGTATTTTGGGCCTATCGAAGAGATTAAGGAATTACCTACAATTATCAATTCGTAAAATTTTTACGGTAGATGAGCTTAATCATAATTTTAAGGGAAGTGTTTTCTTAATTTCATGTAAAATTCTGAAATCATGAATCATAAGGTTGAAACTGAATGGATCGATGGTCTTACCTTTTCATCAAAGATTGGAGATCATTCTATAATGATAGACGCAAAACAAGAGGTTGGTGGACGTAATCTCGGTCCAAGTCCAAAGAAACTATTATTGGCTTCTTTAGCAGGATGTACTGGGATGGACGTTGTGAGTCTATTCAAAAAGATGAGATTCGAAGTTGATGATTTTTCAATTGAGGTAGTTGGAGAACTAACAGATGAGCATCCTCAATACTATGATGAGATAAAAATGATTTATAAAGTGTACGGAAAAAACCTTGAAGAGGAAAAAATAAAAAAGGCCATCAATTTGTCCATTGAAAAATATTGTGGTGTGAGTTTTATGCTTGAAAAATCCTCAAAGATATCTTACGAAATTCAAATATTGGATTCCATTGAGGCATAAAAAAGCCCTCATTAAGAGGGCTTTATCTAGTTGCACTTGAGGATACTACTAATTGGTATTAGCGTATTGTTTTTAAGAATAACATTCTTTTCAGTCACTGACCAGATGGTGGTTTCCGTCTTAAAAATCTCGTTATTTTCATCTCTGAATATGATCCTTACAGGCACTTTATGAATGTTGCCAAGTATCATACTATAATTCAGATCTCTCCATCTTTCAGTGATTTCGAATTCAGTTTCCAGAACTTCCTGTGTTCCGAATTTTAAATTTTTGATGTCGTTTTTATCGATAAATACAATCTCCTTAGTTTCCATTTTAAATTATTTGTTTGTTGAATATTTAGTACAAAAGTGTATGGCATACTCAATCGTAATGCAGGCGCTGACAATACCAAACAAATAATTTTTTATCGCTAGAAAAGGGAAATATTATGTTTTTGATTTCAGGAGAACCAAATTGTGTGTTTACATGAGGCTTATTTTTAGGAGTAAATGAAATATTTTTCCTGGAATTTGTAAATATTACATATTCCTTGGAGCTTATCTCAACCTCTTCAGCAGTTTTAATATTTGCTGCTTCAGCCGATAATGAAGAAGCCACCAACAACACAAATATGAGTGTGTAGTGTATGAATTTGGATTTAATATTTAATGTTTTGGGCTTCAAAATATTTACCTCTACTAATGAATAATAGATAATTTTATAAAAGGTTCGATTTGCCTCAATATAATTTTTATTTTTCTTAATAGAGATAAAAATAAAAAAGGCACCTGAAAGAGGTGCCTTATATTATTTTGGTTAATCTTGGTAAACTTATTCTTCTACTATGTATTGCTTTACTTTTTCAAAATCATAGTTATCAAGATACTTAGTTGTATAATCTTTGCCGGATTTGAAGTTTTCATCTTCCATCAAAGCCATATGTAATGGGATGGTTGTTTTAATTCCCTCAATTACCATCTCACTTAGAGCCCTTTTCATTTTAATAATTGCTTCTTCTCTGGTTTGCGCAGAAACAATCAATTTACCAATCATTGAGTCGTAATATGGCGGAATTGTATATCCTGAATAAACATGACTATCAATGCGGATTCCATGCCCACCAGGCATATGCAAATTGGAGATTTTTCCCGGACTAGGTCTGAAGTCATTTAAAGGATCCTCAGCATTTATTCTACATTCAATAGAATGTAGTTGTGGGTAGTAATTTCTTCCCGATATTTCAATACCTGCCGCAACTTTTATTTGTTCTTTTATCAAGTCAAAATCTGTAACCTCTTCAGTAATTGGGTGCTCTACCTGGATTCGGGTATTCATTTCCATGAAGTAAAAATCTCCATGTTTATCCACAAGGAACTCAACTGTCCCGGCACCTTCATATTTTATTGCTTCAGCACCTTTTACAGCAGCCTGACCCATTTTTTCCCTCAATTCCTGAGTGATAATTGGAGACGGAGTCTCTTCAATAAGTTTTTGATGACGTCTTTGAATGGAGCAATCTCTTTCCGACAAATGGCAGGCTTTTCCTTTTGAATCTCCAATGATCTGGATTTCTATATGTCGTGGCTCTTCAATAAATTTTTCAAGATAAAGTCCATCATTACCGAATGCAGCCCCCGCTTCCTGCCTTGCACTATTCCATGCTTTTTCAATTTCATCTTCTTTTTGAACGAATCTCATTCCTTTACCGCCACCACCTGCCGTTGCTTTTAGCATAACAGGATAACCTACCTCTTTAGCTAGTTTTTTTGCATGATCGAGAGATTCAATTAATCCTTCAGAGCCGGGAATAGTCGGAACACCGGCATTTTTCATTGTTTCCTTAGCTGTGGATTTATCACCCATAGCTGTTATCATTTCTGGTGATGCTCCTATAAACTTTATTCCATACTCTGCACAGACTCTTGAAAACTCAGAATTTTCAGCCAAAAAGCCATATCCGGGATGAATTGCATCTGCGTTGGTTATTTCTGCTGCTGAAATTATTCTGGGGATATTAAGGTATGAATCTTTTCCCTGTGGTCCCCCGATACAAACGGCCTCGTCAGCAAAGCGAACATGCAAACTTTCTCTGTCAGCAGTAGAATAAACTGCGACAGTACTAATTCCCATTTCTTTGCAGGTACGTATAATCCGAAGAGCAATTTCTCCTCGATTTGCGATTAGAATTTTATTGAACACGATATAAAAGGTTTTATGAAGGATCTACTAAGAACAATGGCTGATCATACTCAACCGGACTTGCATTTTCTACAAGAATCTTAACGATAGTTCCTGAAACCTCTGATTCGATTTCATTAAAAAGCTTCATCGCTTCTACTATGCAGACAGTATCACCTTTGTTTATCTTATCTCCTACATTAACAAATGAAGGTGAATCCGGATTTGGAGATCTGTAAAATGTTCCAATCATTGGGGATTTAACTTCCACATAGTTGCCTGACTCCGCTGCTGGTGAAGAAGATGATTCATTTGAAGATTCTGATTGTTTGGGTTGTTCCGCTACCTGTGGAGCAGTAGAGGAGACCGGTACAACTGCTGGAATAGGTGATGATACAATGTTTTGAGCCTCATGGGACCTCTTAATATTAATTTTAAATTCCTCTGTTTCAATATTTACTTCCTCTAAACCAGTATTGGAAATAAAATCAATAAGGTCTTTTATTTCTTTAGCTTTCATGTTTTTTTGGGTTTACTCTTCGATTTACGAAGATTGTAAATTTAGTAGAATTATTTTACCCTCTCTACGTAAGAAGCAGTTTTCGTATCTACTTTAATCTCATCGTCCTGATTTATGAACAATGGAACCTGAATAGATACACCAGATTCAAGCTCAGCTGGCTTTGTTGCATTTGTAGCTGTGTCACCTTTTATACCAGGTTCTGTGTAAACTACTTTCATTTGAACATGCTGGGGTAGCTCAACACCAATAATACGCTCCTGTTCTGCATGAATAAGAGCTTCTACTTCCATTCCTTCTTTTAAAAATTTTGGAGAATCAATTAGGTTTACATCAACTGGAAACTGCTCATATGTTTCAGTATTCATAAAGTGAAAGCCCAAATCATCTTTGTAAAGAAATTGATAAGTATGTCTCTCAACTCTGGCAGTGTTTATTTTATGTCCTGCTGAAAATGTATTGTCGATTACTTTACCAGTAGTAAGACTTTTTAGTTTTGTTCTAACAAAAGCAGGACCTTTTCCTGGTTTTACATGCTGGAACTCCACTACACTATACAGATCATGGTTAAATTCAATGACTAATCCATTTCTGATATCTGAAGTATTAGTAGCCATAAAAGTTTAGGTTAAAATTATTTTTTATTTAGGATCGTAAGACCATTTAAGCCAAATAGCACCCCAGGTAAATCCTCCGCCAAATGCAGCGAGAATTAGATTATCACCTTTTTTTAATTTGGATTCATAATCCCATAAGCAGAGAGGTATTGTTCCGGCAGTGGTATTTCCATATTTTGCGATATTCAGCATTACTTTATCATCACCAACACCCATTCTCCTTGCTGTTGCGTCAATAATTCTTTTATTAGCCTGATGCGGAACCAGGTAAGCTATATCATCTGATGTAAGATTATTTCTTTCGGCAATTTCTGCAGCTGTATCTGCCATGTTGGTAACGGCAAATTTAAAAACTGTAGCTCCATCCTGATAAGCAAAATGCTCTCGTGCCTGTACAGTTTCAATTGTTGCAGGTCTCATACTTCCTCCTGCTTTCATATGTAAAAATTCTGCTCCGGAGCCGTCTGACCTAAGTATTTCATCCTGGATACCTGTTCCGTCTGTTGTAGGCTCAAGCATAACTGCCCCGGCGCCATCACCAAAAATGATACAGGTTGTACGATCGGTGTAATCAATTATTGAAGACATCTTATCTCCTCCAATTACTACTACTTTCTTGTATTTTCCGGACTCAATGTACTTAGCACCTGTGGAAAGTGCATATAGAAAACCTGAGCATGCAGCCCCCATATCAAAACCAAATGCATTCTTCGCTCCAACTTTATCAGCAACAATATTCGCCGTAGCCGGGAATACCATGTCCGGAGTCACAGTTGCACAAAGAATTAAGTCAACTTCTTCAGGGGTTGTGTTGGTTTTTTCTAATAAACCCTTAACCGCTTCAGCAGCCATTACCGAAGTACCCTTATCCTTACCTTTTAAGATTCTTCTTTCTTCTATTCCTGTTCTGGTTCGGATCCACTCATCAGTAGTGTCAACGATGGTCTCCATTTCCTTATTTGTAAGGATGTAATCGGGAACATAACCCTGGACACCTGTGATAGCTGCAGTTATTTTAGTCATATGGATAAATAAAATCAGCCTGCTAAACAGGCTGAATTAATATTTTATTTAATTTAAGCTTAAATTTAAGCCAAAACTTCTTTTTCCATTACAACTTTTCCTTTGTAATATAATTTACCTTCATGCCAAAATGCTCTGTGTGGTAAATGTGCCTCCCCGGTTGTAGGGCATATCACAAAGTTTTTAGGAGAAGCTTTAACATGTGTTCTTCTTTTGTCTCTCCTCGTTTTTGACGTTTTACGTTTAGGATGCGCCATTTTTCTCTATTTTAATTCTTAAGTTTCTTTAATTTTTCCCATCTAGGATCCATCGCTTCCTCAGAATCCTCTTTATCTTTTTCGGAAGTATAAACCATATCAGGCCTTTCTTTTCCTTCAAGATCCGGGTGAACCTTTTTCATTGGAATTTCCAATGCTATAAATTCAAAAATGTAAGATGCGACATTTAAGCTTTGAGTATCAAAGGATATTATGCGCACATCTTCACTTAGTTCCTGATCTTCTTCTCCGTATTTGAATATTATGGTCTTATCAATATCAACAGCCTTCCAAAACTTTTCAAGGCTGACATCACAAACCAATTCAAAATTTACTTTTATTTTGAATTTGGTCTGAATCATATTTTCAGACTTGTCTAATTCCAAGCTTACGGATGCATTTCCGTTTTCAATAAAGCCATTTTCAAAATATGAGAAGAAATCGGAATTTATTTCAAAATCGTACCTATACTGCTTATTATCAAGCTGATACAAATTTATTTCAAATTCTTTCAGACCTTTCATATCCATCCCATTACTTCAAAGAACCGCAAATTTAGCTATTTTAAATTTTTTTATCCAAGTTTTCATTAATCTTCTGAAGTTTCTGGGAATTGTTTTCTTGATAAATCAATGGCCGCAAAAACTGCATTTAAAAAAGAGGTAGAGTCAGCAAGGTTTTTGCCTGCAAGATTATATGCAGTACCATGAGCCGGCGAAGTTCGGATAAATGGAAGACCTGCGGTAAAGTTGACACCTTCTCCCTGTGATAAAATTTTGAAAGGAATCAGCCCCTGATCGTGATACATAGCCAAAACAGCATCAAATTGATTGTGTTGACCACTTCCAAAAAAACCATCTGCAGGAAATGGACCAAAAACTAATTCACCTTTATTTTTAAAGTCACTGATTACAGGAGCTATCAATTCATTATCCTCAGACCCAAGTTTTCCATTCTCACCTGCATGTGGATTAAGTCCCAGAACAGCAACTTTTGGCTTTTTGATGTCAAAATCTTTCTTTAGAGATTTTATCAACAATCCCAACTTTAATTTAATCAGTTCCGGTGTGAGCTGTTTGGCTACTTGTTCCAACGCAATATGACCAGTGACGACTGCAATTCGCAATGAATCCAATATCATCATCATTAAACTATCTTTAACATTTGCAACATTTGCAAAATATTCTGTATGTCCAGGAAATTCAAAAGATGCTTTTTGCACCATCTCTTTACTTAAAGGAGCTGTAACCAGAGCATGTATCTTTCCATTTTTCAGATCTGAAGTTGCAGCTTCAAGTGATTTAACAGCATATTGTCCGCCTGTTTCATTTGGAACACCAGGTGTGATTTCTACTTTTTCATCCCAGGAATTAATGACATTTACTTTCTTATGGTTCAATTGACTCAAGTCTTTGCATTGAAAAAAGTTGAAATCATTATCATCCAATACTTTTCGATAATAAGATAGAATACTACCATTTGCATAGATCACCAGAGTGCATTGTTTTGTAAGTCTGCTATCTTTTAGTGCCTTTATTATGACTTCAGGTCCAATACCATTAATGTCTCCAATTGAAATGCCAACAACAGGTTTAGATTTATACTTCTGATTTTTTTCGCTCATTTATATTGTGTTACTTGAGATGAAATTTATTCATTTCCAACTCAAATCTACAAACATTGAAAAGAGTTACCCCTAAAAAACATTTAGGCCAGCATTTTTTGAAGGATAAAAATATTGCCAGAAAGATTGTAGATTCTCTAAATACTAATAATGAAAATCTAATAATTGAGATTGGCCCGGGTACTGGTGTTTTAACAGACTTATTAATAGATAAGCCTTATTTTGAAGCATATGATGTGGATAAAGAGTCAGTTGAGTTTTTGAAAGAAAAGTACGGTGAAAATAGAAATAAAATATATTTAAAAGATTTTCTAACAGAAAACCTTGAAGAAAAAAACACTGTTGTCAATGTGATTGGCAATTTTCCTTATAACATTTCCTCACAGATTTTTTTTCATATTTATGATAATAGAAATATTGTAGAACAGGTGGTTTGTATGATACAAAAAGAAGTTGCCGAAAGAATCGCATCCAAAGAAGGGAATAAGACTTATGGAATCCTAAGTGTACTATTAAAGGCATTTTATGAAATAGAGTATTTAATTACTGTTAAACCTGGTGTATTTATTCCACCTCCTAAAGTAAACTCAGCAGTAATCAGACTATCCAGAAACAAAACGAAGAAGTTAGCCTGTAATGAAATTCTTTTTAAGAAAGTAGTAAAAGCTGGCTTTAATCAAAGGCGAAAAACATTAAGAAATTCTCTCAAAACTTTAGCTTTGCCTGAGGGTCTGAAAAACCATGAATATTTAAATAAAAGAGCGGAACAACTAAGTGTTGATCAATTTGTAGAACTCACTAAAATGATTGAAGAGCATGCAGGAGATTAAAGATTTTGAACTATCCAAAGAATATCTTGAGCGTTTTAAGCTTGCCCTTGATCAAAAAGATGATGATTTCATCTTATCTTCTTTGGATGGCGTAAACCCTGCAGATATTACCGCCTTACTCTATGAATTTGATACTGATGAAAGCAAATATGTTTTTGATTTATTGGAGCCACATGTTGACGCCTCAATTCTTATGGAACTGGAGGAAGATGAACGTGCGGAATTCCTTATCAATTTTACTCCTTCTGAGATCGCAATATTCTTAGATTCACTGGATTCAGATGATGGGGCAGATATTTTGCTGCAATTGCCTTCCAGTAAGCAGGAAGAGGTAATTGGGCTTATTAAGTCAGAAGAGAAAGCCTCACATCTATTAGATCTCATGAGATACGATGAAGATGTTGCGGGTGGGTTGATGGCCAAAGAATTAATCAAGGCAAATAAAAACTGGACAGTCTTACAAACTATTGAAGAAATCCGAAAACAGGCGGAAAATGTTGAAAAGATTTTTTCCATTTACGTAGTAGATGAACTTGATTATCTGATCGGGAAAGTTTCATTAAAAAAGATCATACTTTCAAATGACAAAGTAAAAATCGCTGATATATATAATGAAGATATAGTTTCAGTTGATACTTTAAAACCAGAAAGAGAAGTAGCTGCTGTTATGCAGAAATATGACCTGGAATCAGTTCCGGTTGTAAATGCAAGAGGAAAACTTGTGGGTAGGATCACTGTTGATGATATAATTGATGTTATAACGGAAATTGCTGAGGAGGAAAGGCAATTAATGTCAGGTATATCTTCCGATGTGGATGAGGATGATTCTGTTTGGGCGTTGTCTAAAGCACGATTACCATGGCTTATTATAGGAATGATTGGTGGTTTGGTGGCAGCACAGATAACAGACATACTGGGCGGAGATATGACTCTGATTGCAGGATTGGCACTTTTCATTCCGTTAATTATGGCAACTGGAGGTAATGTTGGAATTCAAAGTTCATCAATTGTGGTTCAAAGTCTTGCTGTAAAAAATGTTTTTGAGGAATCTTTATTCAACAGACTTGTCAAGGTGCTGATGGTAGCTGTTTTAAATGGAATAATTTTATCGTTGATGGTTTTTGGTGCTATAATCCTCATATTCAAGGATCAATCTCTTTCTTTCACGGTTAGTACTGCACTATTTGCTGTAGTTTTGCTTGCTTCATTTATGGGCACAATCACGCCTCTTTTGCTGGATAAGTTTGGAATAAATCCAGCAATTGCTTCAGGACCGTTTATTACCACAGCAAATGATATCCTTGGTCTTGCAGTTTATTTTTCAGTTGCTCAAATGGTGAATTAGATTATGCAAAAGAAGATACTTGTAGTAGATAAAATGCATGATTCACTAGAAGAATCATTCCACAAAACTGGATATCAAATTGAATACTTTCCTGATGTAGAAAAAGATAAAGCCATTGAATTACTTTCATCTGGAAAGTATTGGGGAGCAATTGTAAGAAGCAAGATTAAATTTTCATCAGAAATACTGGATAGAGTTAAGATTAAATTTATTGCCAGAGCCGGAGCAGGTGTAGATAACATTGACTTGGAATCAGCAAAAAGAAATAATATTGAGATTTTTAATGCTCCTGAAGGAAATAAGGATGCGGTTGCAGAGCATTGTATTGGTATGATTCTTAGCCTTTTAAATAACCTCAGGAAAGCAGACAGGGAAGTAAGAAAAGGGGTCTGGGATCGCGAAGGAAACAGGGGTTTTGAGCTAAAGGGAAAAACAGTCGGGATTCTTGGGTTTGGACACATGGGAAGAAGCTTGGCTGAAAAACTAAGAGGTTTTGAGTGTAATGTGATTGCATATGACAGGTCAAAAAAAGGTTTTGGGAATGAATTCGTTCAGGAAGTTGACTTTGACACTTTTAAAAGAGAAACTGAGATATTAAGCATTCATATTCAATTAGATCAGCACAATCATAAACTGATAGATAAATATTACCTGGAGGCATTTCAGAAACTATATCTCTTAATTAATACAGCCAGAGGGGAAGT